>NZ_JBGWAB010000045.1:0-53738 GCF_041862025.1 Streptomyces sp. AB3(2024) | reverse complement strand
CGCGTCGCGATCGAGGACGTCGGCGCCTGGACCGTCGGCGACTTCAGCTACTCCGACAGCTGAGCCGCTCCCGCACCGCACACGGACGGGGGCCCCCCCGCCCCCCCCGGGGGGGGGGGGGCGACCCCCCCGGGGGGGGGACCCGCCACCGTCATACGCCCTGCCAGGATGAGTGCATGTCCCGACTCGTCCACTCCCCCTTCAGGTCAGTGACGTACACGCGCTGGCTGCACCTGTGCGTACCGCTCCTGCTCCTCGCCGTGTGGATGTTCATCAACCCTCGGTGGCCGTGGATGCCCCTGCTGATCGTCATACCGTTCGGGTTCGTTCCGTGGGTACGGCTGGCGGAGGGGCTCCAGGCACGCTTCCTGCTGACCCCGCAGGAGCGCGAGAGCGAGGAGAGCGGCATCGGCACCGCCCCCGCCGCCCGCTGGGCGGATCGCTGGCGGACCGTGCTCTGGCTGGAGATACGGCTGGTCGTCTCCGGTGCGGCCATGTTCGCCACCGTATGGCTGCCGGTCATGACCGTCGAACTCGTCGCGACCGCTCTCGGGCACCCGCTCGACGACGACCCGGCCGTGCCGTTCACTCCGGCGCCCTGGGCCGCGGCCCTCCTCGCGCCGCTGCCGTTGGTCGTGCTGATCGTGGTGGTCGTCGTGCTCGGAGAGCTGATCACCGCGATCGCGAAGCGGCTGCTGGGGCCGTCGGCGGCCGAGCGGCTGACGGCACTGGAAGCACGCACGGAACAGCTGCTGGAGCGGACCCGCATCGCCCGCGAGCTGCACGACTCCATCGGGCACGCGCTGACGGTGGCGGTGGTCCAGGCGGGCGCGGCGCGCGCGGCCGGCGACCCGCAGTTCACCGCACGCGCCCTCAGCGCGATCGAGGAGACGGGCAGAGCCGCCCTGGAGGACCTGGAGCGGGTACTGACGGTCCTGCGCGAGTCGGGACAGCCGCCCTCGCAGCGGCCGACGCTGGCGGAGGCGGGCCGGCTGCTGGAGTCCGCCCGGGCCTCGGGAGCGGCGGTGGACGCCCGGCTGACCGGCCCGCTGGAGAAGTTGCCCGGACCCGTCACCCGTGAGGGCTACCGGATCCTGCAGGAAGCGCTCACCAACGTGCTGCGGCACTGCGGTCCCGTTCCCGTCCGGGTCCGGGTGGAGATGGCTGCGGACCGGCTGGAGCTGGAGGTCACCAACGCGCTGCCCGAACGCCCGAGGGTCATGTCAGGGAGCGGGAGCGGGCTGCGCGGCATGCGGGAGCGGGCCGCGCTGCTCGGCGGAGAGACCGAAACCGGTCCCCACGAGGGCCGTTGGAGAGTGCGCGCCCGGCTTCCGCTGGAGCGAATACGCTGACCGGATGCCGGTTACCGTACTGCTCGTCGACGACGAACCCCTGGTGCGCGCGGGTCTGCGCGCCGTCCTGGATGCCCAGCCCGACATCGAGGTGGTGGGCGAGGCCGCGGACGGTGCCTCCGTCATCCCCCTGGTCCGCCAACTGCGGCCGGACGTGGTGGCGATGGACGTGCGGATGCCCCTGCTCGACGGGATCGAAGCCACCCGGGCGGTCCTGCGCTCGGTGGACTCGCCGCCGAAGATCCTCGTGGTCACCACCTTCGAGAACGACGAGTACGTCTACCAGGCGCTGCGCGCCGGAGCGGACGGTTTCCTGCTCAAGCGGGCCCGGCCCTCGGAGATCGTCCACGCGGTGCGGCTGGTGGCGGAGGGCGAGACGCTGCTCTTCCCCTCGGCCGTCCGTGCCCTGGCCGCCGAGTACGGCAATCAGCAGGCGCGCGCGGTGCTCAAGCGGGCCGCGCTCACCGAACGTGAGGAGGCGGTGCTGCGGCTGATGGCACGCGGCCTGACCAATGTGGAGATCGCGGGGGAACTGATCGTCGGCACGGAGACGGTGAAGTCACACGTCAGCGCGATTCTGGGGAAGCTGGGGGCACGCGACCGCACCCAGGCGGTGATCACCGCGTACGAGTCGGGGTTCGTCTCCCCGGCCTGAGGGGTGGGGGTGATCGGGCTGATGGGGGGACTGGTCCTCGCAGCGGCGCCGGGGGCGCAGTACGATCCGGCTGACAGGGCCGCTAGCTGGGAGGACACACGTTGGGGCAGCTGACCGGCGGGGATCCCTCTCTGCTCCGGCGGATCAATTCGGCCGTGGTGCTCCGTGCGCTGCGCGCGGCCCGATCGCCGACCCTCACCGACCTCACCCGGGTCACCGGGCTCTCCCGGCCGACCGTCGAGGGGGTCGTGGAGGGGCTGATGGGAACCGGGCTCGTCGTCGAGGCCGAGGCCGAGGAAGGCGCACGCCGCCAGGGACGGCCCGCGAGGAGGTTCCGCTTCCGTGCCGAGGCCGGGCATCTGCTGGGCATAGAGATCGGCTCGCACCGGGTCGCGGTGCTGCTGTCCGGGCTGGACGGGCGGGTGATCGGCGCCGGAACGAAGGAGGTCGCCGAGACCGCTTCGGCCGACGAGCGCCTGGAGCGGGTCAGGGCTGCGGTGGCCGATCTGCTGCGCCGGGCCGGCGTGCCGCGGGACTCCCTGCGGGCGGTCGGTGTGGGCAGCCCCGGGATCGTGGAGGCGGACGGCACCGTCCGCCTCGGTACGGCGCTGCCCGGCTGGACGGGACTGCCGCTCGGGGACCGGCTGCGCCGCTCGTTCCGCTGCCCGGTCCAAGTGGAGAACGACGCCAACGCGGCGGCGGTCGCCGAGCATTGGAAGGGTGCGGCACGGGACACGGACGACATCGTGTTCGTGATGGCCGGGCTGAGCCCCGGTGCGGGCTCGCTGATCGGCGGCAGGCTGCACCGCGGGTTCGGCGGTGCGGCGGGCGAGATCGGCGCACTGCACCTGCTGGGCCGCGAGGTCACCCCGGAGCGGCTGCTGTCCACGACGGGCGAACCCCTGCACCCGCTGGACGAGCCGGCGGTCGCGGAGGTGTTCGCCATGGCCAAGCGGGGTGACGAGCGGGCGGTGGCCGCGGTGGAGCGGTTCATCCAGCGCCTGGTGCACGACGTGGCGGCGCTGGTGCTGGCGATGGATCCGGAGCTGGTGGTGGTCGGCGGCTGGGCGGCCGGCCTGGACGGGGTCCTGGAACCGCTCCGGCGAGAACTGGAGCGGTACTGCCTGCGGCCCCCGCGGGTGGCGCTGTCGCTGCTCGGCGAAGCGGCGGTGGCGACGGGGGCGTTGCGGCTGGCGCTGGACCACGTGGAGGAAGAGCTCTTCGCGGTGGAGAAGACGGTCACCGCCCGCCGGTGACCCCGCCGTAGCCCCCGGCGCCCCTGCCGCCCCGGTGGATCCCCGCCCGCCCACGGCCGTGGCGACGGGCCGGGGCTCCCCCGCCCGGCTCCGCGGGACGACGTCCCCCGGCCCGTACGGGGCGGCCCGGAGGCCCACAGCCCGGTGGTGTGCCCGGACCGGAGCCGTCCCGAGGGGCCGATCCCGTCCGGCGCAGCAGAACAGCAGCCGGACACCCGCGGCGCCGGCGCCGGAGAGCAGCCCACTCGATGCCCGAGGGGGTGGTCCGGCCGCCCGTCAGCGGACGGGCCTCGCCCGCATGAGCCGACGGAGCGGTCGTCGATTGCCGTGAACGGCTCAAGCGCGCCGGTGGTTCGGCGTGGACGTCCCATTGGCCGGCCGGGGACCCCTCGTTCGGCGTGTAGCGGTCAGTCGGCCGGCAGGACCTTGACGCCGAGCGCCGTGAGCTGCTTGACGACGGCGTTGCGGGGGGCGGCGTCGGTGATCAGTGCGCTGACCTTCTCCCACGGCAGGACGCGGAACCGCGATGCCGTGCCGATCTTCTCGGACGAGGCGAGGACGTAGGTGTCCGCGGCGCGGGCGGCCAGGGTGCGCTTCATCGCGGCCTCTTCGGCGTCGCCGGTGGTCAGTCCCGCTTCCGGGTGCACGCCGGCGACGCCGAGGAGGCACAGATCGGCGGAGACGTTCTGTGCGGCCTCGACCGCGGCCGCGCCGCAGGCGACCGCGGAGTGCTTGAAGACGCGGCCGCCGAGGAGGAAGAGCTCGGCCTGCGGGTGGCCGAGCAGGGCGGCGGCGATCGTCGGACTGTGGGTGATCACGGTGCAGGCGAGATCCCGCGGGAGCGCGTGGGCGACGGCCAGGGCGGTGGTGCCGCCGTCGAGGATCAGCGCGCTGCCCGGCCGCACCAGCCCGGCGGCCACCGACGCGACCTTCCGCTTGCCGTCGGTAGCCACGGCCTGCCGGGCGGCGTAGTCCGCCACGGCCGGGGAGGCGGGCAGTGCCCCTCCGTAGACCCGCTGGCACAGTCCCTCGGCCGCGAGATCGCGCAGGTCGCGCCGCACGCTGTCCTCGGAGATCCCCAGTTCGGCGGCGACGTCCTTGGCGACGATCTTGCCCTCGCGGGCGAGCAGCCCCAGCAGGTGGTCACGGCGTTCAGCGGCCAGCATCCGTATTCTCTCCAGTTCTTGCACGTTTCTGCATGTATCGTAGCGCCCCATGACCGGGCGGCTGCTTCGCGGCGGCCGCCGAAATCCCCCGCAGCACCCCGCAGGAGACCGCGTGACGAGCCGCCCCGGCATCGACATCCCCGACCACCGCGGCCGCACCGACCTCGACCAGGCCGGACGCGGCCTGGCCCGCAACCCCGACGTCGTGGTCCGCGACGTCGAGCTCACCTCCCAGGGCTGGCACGTCCTGCGCCGCACCACCTTCGACCACCGCCGTCGCGACGGACGTTGGGAGACCCAGCAGCGCGAGACCTACGACCGCGGCAACGGCGCCGTCGTCCTGCCCTACGACACCGGACGCGGCCGCGTCCTGCTCACCCGCCAGTTCCGCTACCCGGCCTACGTCAACGACCACCCCGACGGCATGCTCGTCGAAGCGGCCGCGGGGCTGCTCGACGCGGACGACCCGCCGACCGCGATCCGACGCGAGAGCGCCGAAGAACTCGGCGTCGTGCTCGGCCCGCTCACCCATGTCCTCGACGCCTACATGAGCCCCGGATCCGTCACCGAACGCCTCCACTTCTTCGCCGCCCCCTACACCCCGGCCGACCGGACCGGGACCGGCGGCGGACTCGAGGAGGAGGGCGAAGACATCGAGGTCCTCGAACTGCCCTTCACTCAAGCCCTTGCCATGATCCGTGACGGTCGCATCGCCGACGGAAAGACCATCCTGCTCCTGCAATGGGCAGCCCTGGACGGCCCGTTCGCCCCCGCCGCGGGCGGCCGCTGACCACACCGCCCCGGCGGATGGCCCGTCGGCCCGAACGCCATCGCGAGGGCAGCGTCCGGGCTGTTCGCGCCGTTGGTGCTGCGGGATCAGACGGCCAAAGGCGCCTCTTGTGACGGCCCCCGCCCGTGCGGAGGGTGCCTGCCGGGGCACTGTTAGCCTGACTGGCATGATCATGAAGAGCTCCGGGCAGCGGATATCCGGCTTACTGTCGCCCAGCGGTCCCCAGCGTGCCCTGATCATCGCGAGCTTCGTCAGCCGGGTGGGCAACGGGCTCTTCAACACCGCCGCGGTGCTCTACTTCACGCTGGTGGTACACCTGCCCGCCGCACGGGTCGGCGTCGGCCTCACGATCGCCGGGCTGGTCGGGCTGCTGGCCGGGGTCCCGGCCGGGAACCTGGCCGACAGGTACGGGCCGCGCACGGTCTGGCTGACGTCCCTCGCGATGCAGGCCGCGACGATGGCCGCGTTCGTCTTCATCCACGACTGGCTCACCTTCACGCTCATCGCCACCCTGGACCGGCTGGCGGCAACCGCCGGCGGCGCCGCGGGCGGTGCGCTCATCGCCCGCGCCGGCGGTGAGCGCCCGGCCGCCTTCAGAGCGAGGCTCCGCACGTTCGTCAACCTCGGCGTGGTCCTGGGCACCCTCGGTGCCGCCTTCGCCGTCTCGGCCGACACCCGCACCGCGTACACCGTGCTCATCCTCGCCAACGCCGCCAGCTTCGCCTGCGCCGGTCTGGTCACCCTGGCCGGGGTCCCGAACTACCGGCCCCTGCCCCGGCCCGAGGAGCACCATCGCACGGCCGTCCTGTCCGACCGGCCGTTCGTGTCCTTCGTGGCGCTCTACGGCGCGATGGGCCTGCAGTACCAGACCGTCTCCCTGCTGCTTCCGATCTGGCTCTCCGCCCACACCGACGCGCCCCGCTGGACCGTGGCGGCGGTCTACGCGGTCAACAGCGGGGTGTGCGTGCTGCTCCAGAGCCGGATCGGCTCCCGGGTGGAAACCCCGCGCCAGGGAGGCCGGGCGTTCCGCCTCGCGGGGCTCTTCTTCCTGGTCAGCTGCCCCTTGATGGCCCTGACCGCGGACGTTCCGGTCTGGATCGCGCCGGGGCTCGCCGTCCTCGCCGTCGCCGTCCACAGTCTCGGAGAGGTGTGGGAGTCCTCGGGCGGCTTCGCGATCGGCTTCGGTCTCGCCCCCGATCACGCCCAGGGCCAGTACCAGGGCTTCTTCGGCGTCGGCTTCGACGCCGGGCAGGCCCTGGCTCCTGTGGTGCTCACGACGGTGGTGCTCGGGCTCGGGCACGCGGGCTGGCTGCTGCTCGGCGTGTTCTTCGCGGCTCTGGGCGCGGCGGGGCCGCCGATGGCCGCGTGGGCGGAGCGCACCCGCCGCTCGAACCCGGACACGGCCGGCGCGACACACGACCGGCCCGACGGGGCCCCGCTTCCCGACGCCGTCTAGCTCTTCGCGGGCGGTGGCGGCCCCGGGCCCGCGGCTCCGGGGGAAGGCCGGGTCAGGAGGCCGCGCGGCTTTCGGTGATCTCCACGCCCGAGTCGCCGAAGGTCAGGCGGCAGGTGTCGGCGCGGTACGTGGCCACGGAGACGGCGGCGGTGCCCTCCGTCGTGAAGTAGCGGGTGGTCACGAGCAGCACGGGGGCGCCGGGCAGCCGGTCCAGCTCCTTGGCGTCGTCGGCGCGGGCGGAGCCCAGCTCGACCGAGCGGTCCTGCCCGTCGAGGGCGAGCCGCTGGAGTTCCCGCAGGACGGCGCGCGCCCGCGCGGGTCCGGCGGGGGCGTCGATGGCGGAGAGGCCGGGCACGGACGCGGCGGGCACGTACAGCAGCTCGGCGGCGACGGCCTGGCCCTGGGTGACCCGGGTCCGGCGCACGGTGTGCACCGGCTGCTCGGGGGCGGTGCCGAGGAGCTTCAGGACGGCGGCGGCGGGGACGGTCTCGGAGGCGTCCACGGCCTCCCAGCCGTCGGCGTCCTCTGCGGGCCAGCCGTGCTGCGTGCTGCCGACGGCGACGCCGACCCGCGGCGGGGCGACGGTGGTGCCGACTCCGCGGCGGCGCTGCAGGCGGCCTTCGAGTTCGAGCTGCTCCAGGGCCTGACGCAGGGTGGCGCGGGCGACGCCGAAACGCGCGGCGAGTTCACGCTCGTTCGGCAGGACCTCGCCGACCGCGAAGTCCTGGTCCAGCGCGTCGCTGAGCACGGTCTTGAGGTGCCAGTACTTCGGCTCCGGCACCGATTCGAGCTGCGTGGTCCCCACCCTGACTCCTCCTGCAATCGCCGCTATCGCCGTGTTCGAGCGGCAGTTCCGCACCGCAGTTCCGCGCCTTTGTTTATTAAAGGTTCCTGCACTATCCCTGCGACGATAGGACGGCACACCCCCTTGGTCAAGACCAATGCTCGCCGCTTTGCCGGGCAGATCGGGCATATGCAGCAAGCCGTTCACAGGATGTTCTCGCTGCCCACCCGCGGCGCACCCGCCCTTCACCCCGACTTCCACCCCGGCCTTCCCCGTCGTCCGGAGGTCTTGTAGGCGGGGGCTACCGGGCGGTAATCATGGGCACAGTCGTTACTGACGGCCTGTCTCACACGCGTCCACCCGACGAGGAGCAGCATGACCGCCACGGTCTCGTTCACGATCGATTCGCCGCTCGGCCCCCGCCCCGCCACCGTCGCCTACGAACGCAAGGGCGCGGGCGAACCGCTCCTCCTGCTGCACGGCATCGGCCACCACTTCCAGGCGTGGCACCCGGTGAGCCACGTCCTGGCCGCCGACCACGACGTGATCGCCGTCGACCTGCCCGGCTTCGGCGCCTCCGCCCCGCTGCCGCCGGGGGTGCCCTACGACCTCGCCACCGTCGCCCCGGCCCTGGGGGCGCTCTGCGCCGCCCTCGGCGTCGAGCGACCGCACGTCGCGGGGAACTCCCTCGGCGGGCTGCTCGCGCTGGAGATGGGGCGCAGCGGCCTCGTCCGCTCGGTCACCGCGCTCTCGCCGGCCGGGTTCTGGTCGCAGGGCGAGCGCCGGTACGCCTTCGCGGCCCTGCGCGCCATGCGCGTCGGCGCGCGGTCGCTGCCCCGCCCCGCCCTGGAGCGGCTGTCGCGCAGCGCCCCCGGCCGGGCCGCGCTCACCGGCACCATCTACGCCCGCCCGGGCCACCGTTCGCCCGGGGCCGTGGTCGCCGAGACCCTCGCCCTGCGGGACGCCACCGGTTTCGAGGAGACCCTGGCCGCGGGGGCCTCCGTACGGTTCGCGGACGACGTGCCGGGCATCCCCGTCACGATCGCCTGGGGGGCCCGCGACCGGCTGCTCCTGCCCCGGCAGGGCGTGCGCGCCAAGTACACCGTCCCGGGGGCGCGGCTGGTGCGGCTGCCGGGCTGCGGTCACGTGCCGATGAACGACGATCCGGCGCTGGTGGCGCGCGTGGTCCTCGACACCGCACGGGAGGCGGCCCCGACTGCCGCCCGGTCATGAGCGGCTGACGGCTGTTCATCCGGGGTTCGCGTGGGCGACGCGGCCGGTCCGGCGTGCGGCGGCACACTGGTCCGGCCCGCCCCCCGCCGTCCCCTGGAGACGACACCGATGGCACCGATGCCGCACACCCGACGGTCCCTGCTCGGCGGTTCGCTCGCCGTCCCGCTGGGTCTCGCCCTGTCCACGGCGTTCGCCGCTCCCGCCCTGGCCGCCCCGGCGGGAGCTCCCGCCTTCGCCCGCTCCGGCCGGCCGACGGCGCTCTGGGGGACCCAGTCCGGTGAGATCACCTCCTACTCCGCCACCGTCTGGACCCGGTCCGACCGGCCCGCGCGGATGTACGTGGAGACCTCCCCCAGCGAGTCGTTCCGCTACGGGGTGCGCCGCCACGGCGGCCCGTTCCTCGGCCCGGCCACCGACTTCACCGGTACCGCCACCCTGCGCGACCTGCCGCCCGGCCGGCAGATCCACTACCGGGTCGTGCTGACCGACCCGGACGACCCGCGCCGCTCGGGCGAGCCGGTGCGCGGCACCTTCCGCACCACGCCCGTCTCCCGCCGCGGCGGCGTGCGCTTCCTGTGGTCCGGCGACCTGGCGGGCCAGGGCTGGGGCATCAACCCCGAACTCGGCGGCTACCGCGTCTTCGAGGAGATGCGGCTGCGCGACCCCGACTTCTTCCTCTTCAGCGGCGACACGATCTACGCCGACGGGCCGATCCAGGCCGCGGTGCCGCTGCCCGACGGACGCATCTGGCACAACGTCACCACCGAGGAGAAGGCGAAGGTCGCCGAGACCCTCACCGAGTTCCGCGGGAACTTCCGCTACAACCTGCTCGATCGCAATCTGCGCGACTTCTACGCCCAGGTCCCCGTCCTCGCCCAGTGGGACGACCACGAGGTGCGCAACAACTGGTACCCGGGCCAGCTGATCGACGATCCCCGCTACACGGTCAGGGACGTCGACACCCTCGCCGGCCGGGCCCGCCAGGCCTTCGGCGAGTACTTCCCGGTCACCGACCTGCGGGGTGGGCGCGCCGAGGGGCGGATGTACCGGGTGATGCGGCACGGCCCGCTGCTGGACGTGTTCGTGCTGGACATGCGCACGTACCGCGACGCCAACTCCCCCGGCCGCCAGACCGACGACCCGGTCGGCATCCTGGGCTCCGAACAGCTCGGCTGGCTCAAGCGGGAGCTCTCCCGCTCTCGTGCCACCTGGAAGGTCATCGCCGCCGACATGCCGCTGGGCATCGTCGTCCCCGACGGGGCGGTGAACTTCGAGGCGGTCGCCCAGGGCGACCCGGGGGCTCCGCTGGGGCGCGAGCTCCAGATCGCGGACCTCCTGCGCCACATCAAGCACCAGCACATCACGGGAACCCTCTGGCTCACCGCAGACGTCCACTACACGGCCGCCAACCACTACGCACCCGAGCGTGCGGCCTTCTCCGACTTCGCGCCGTTCTGGGAGTTCGTGTCCGGCCCCATCGGCGCGGGCGGCTTCCCGGCAGGACGGCTCGACGCCACCTTCGGCCCGCGGACGGCCTACGTCCAGTCGGCCCCGGTGGCCAACATGTCCCCGGCCGAGAACCCCCCGTACTACGGTGAGGTGGAGATCGACGGCGGCAGCGGTGAGCTCACGGTCCGGTTGCGCAGCCAGGGGGGCGGCGTGCTCTTCACCCGGGTTCTCCAGCCGGGTCGTGTGGGGCAGGAGTGACCGCGGTCCGGCGGGCCGGGCACAAGCAGGCTCGGGGCAGGGCAGGGCAGGGCAGGCGACCTCATCGGAAATCCGCCTGAAAACTGGAAGAAACCGGCCAGATCGACACTTAACCAGTCGGTCACAGATCGTTCGTGATCACGCAACACCCCTGAGCCACAGTGGTGTGCATGACTGACCGTACCCCCGCTTCCGCAGCCCCGCGTCCGCACCGCCACCACTGGCGCCGTGACCTCGTCGAACTCGCCGCCCTCTTCTGCGCCGTGGCGGTCGCCGACGGCATCGCGAACCTCGTCGCCCACGGCCCCGGCGGCCCCGTCCTGCTGGTGGCCTCGGCCGTCGCGCTCCTGGTCACGGCGGCCTTCCACACCTGGTGGGCCCGCCGGCACAGCCATGCGCCGCCCCCGGCCGACACCGCGCCCTCCGATCCGGCGCCGCGCGCGGCGGCCGGGTCGGAGGGCTCCGGCGCCGGCACCTCCCTGTGGCGGATGCGGACGACCGTGCGCGACGAGCCCGGCAGCCTGGCGGCGCTGTGCACCGCACTCGCCGGGAACCGCGTCGACATCCTGAACCTGCAGACCCACCCCCTCCCCGAGGGCGGCACGGTGGACGAGTTCCTGCTGCGCGCCCCGCAGGACCTGGCCTCCGGTGACCTCACCCGCTCCGTCGCGCGGGCCGGCGGCCACAGCACCTGGATCGAACGCGCCGACGCCCACGACCTGGTGGACACCCCCACCCGGGTACTCGGCCTGGCCACCCGCACCGCCCTGGACGCCGCCGAACTCCCGCTCGCGCTGCGCCACCTGCTCGGCCGCTGCACCATCCACTCGATCCCGGCGACCACCCTCTCCGGCCGCCCCAACGCGGGCGCCGACGCCCCCGTCGAGGGGGTCCTGGAGTCGACCGTGATGCGGCTGCGCGACCCGTCGGGCGGCGCGATCACCGTCGAGCGGCCCTATCTTCCCTTCACCCCGACCGAGTTCGCCCGCGCCCGGGCCCTCGTCGAGCTCGACGCCCGCCTCGGCCCCCGCGTCCCGCGCAGCCAGGACGTCCTGACGCTGCCCGAGGGCAACGAGATCACCGTGCGCCGCGCCGACGGCGACGACCTCGCGGCCGCCCGCGCGATGCACGACCGCTGCACCGAGCGCACGCTCGGCCTGCGCTACCACGGCCCGGTCTCCGACGCGGACCGCTACCTGGGCCACCTGCTCAGCCCCCGCTTCGGCCGCACCCTCGCCGCCACCACCGCCTCCGGCAAGCTCGTCGCCCTCGGCCACCTGCTGTGGGACGGCGACGAGACCGAGGTGGCCCTGCTCATCGAGGACGACTGGCAGCGCCGCGGCATCGGCTCCGAACTCCTGCGCCGACTGCTGGCGATGGCCGTCGAGGCCGGCTGCGACAGCGTCTACGCGGTGACCCGGGCCGCCAACACCGGGATGGTCGCCGCCATGCGCGGCCTCGGGCTCCCCCTGGACTACCAGATCGAGGAGGGCACCCTGGTGATCACGGCCCGGCTGGACGCGACCCCGGTCCCCACGCGGCTGCCCTACGAACTCCCGCGCGCGCAGGCCCCGTACGAGGCACGGCACCGGCGCTGAGCCTGCGGGCCCGGACGGACACCGGCCGGGCCGCAGCCGTCCTGGGGCCACGCTCGACCCCGGATCGGGCGGCGCTGGGGCGGGCGGGCGCCGGGACCCGTCCGACGCCCCGGCGTCGTGCCGCCCGACGGGCGGCGCCACCGGCCCGAACGGACGGCACGGACGGCGATCCGGGTGTCGCGGAGGGCGTCCCCTCCCCGGCGAGGACCGCGCCGACAGGAGGCTGGGTAAGTACGGTGATGACGTAGGGGTGTCCGCCGTACGAAGATGGCCGCATGTCAGAGACCCTCCACAGCGACAGCGCAGCCCGTCTGCCCCGTCAGGTCGCAGACGCCTACGTCGACGACCTCATCGCCATCGACCCCATCACGGGCACCTACCTCGGTGTCGCCGCCAGCTCCGGCAGGCTGCCGGACTACTCCCCCGCCGGCCGCGCCGCCGCCGCCGAGCTGTCGCGCACCACCCTCGCCCGGCTGGACGCCGCCGAGCGGCTGCCCGGCGCCGACACGGACGCCGAGCGCCGCTGCGCCCGCCTGCTGCGCGAGCGGCTGAACGCCGAACTCGCGGTCCACGAGGCCGACGAGGACCTGCGCGCCGTCAGCAACATCCACTCCCCCGCGCACTCCGTCCGCGAGATCTTCACCGTGACCCCGGCGGACACCGAAGAGGACTGGGCGGCGATCGCCGAGCGGCTGCGCGCCGTTCCGGACAGCTTCGCCGGCTACCGCGAGAGCCTCGCCCTCGGTCTGGAGCGCGGGCTGCTGGGCAGCCCGCGCCCCGCCGCCACCTTCGTCGAGCAGCTCACCACCTGGGCCGGCGAGGGCGCGGACGGCGGCGGGGACTTCTTCGGCACGTTCGCCGCCGCCGGACCGGATTCCCTGCGCGCCGAGCTGGACGAGGCGGCCGCCGCCGCGACCGCGGCCGTCGCCGCACTGCGCGACTGGATGCGCGACGTGTACGCCCCGGCCGTCGCGGACGCCCCCGACCCGGTGGGCCGCGAGCGCTACGCCCGCTGGTCGCGCTACTTCAACGGCACCGACCTGGACCTGGACGAGGCGTACGCCTACGGCTGGTCGGAGTACCACCGGCTGCTCGCGGAGATGAAGGAGGAGGCCGCCAAGATCCTGCCCGGCGAGCCGAACCCGTGGGACGCGCTGCGGCACCTGGACGAGCACGGCACCCACATCGAGGGCGTCGACGAGGTCCGCGACTGGCTGCAGGGCCTGATGGACGAGGCGATCGAGAACCTCGACGGCACCCACTTCGAACTCGCCGAGCGGGTCAAGCGCGTCGAGTCGATGATCGCCCCGGCGGGCGGCGCGGCGGCGCCGTACTACACCAACCCGTCGGAGGACTTCTCCCGTCCGGGCCGCACCTGGCTGCCGACGATGGGGCAGACCCGCTTCCCCGTGTACGACCTGGTCTCCACCTGGTACCACGAGGGCGTACCGGGCCACCACCTGCAGCTCGCGCAGTGGACGCACGTGGCCGACCAGCTGTCGCGCTACCAGGCGAGCGTGGGCCTGGTCAGCGCGAACGCCGAGGGCTGGGCGCTGTACGCGGAGCGCCTGATGGACGAGCTGGGCTACCTCAAGGACGCCGAGCAGCGCCTGGGCTACCTGGACTGCCAGATGATGCGCGCCGCGCGGGTGATCGTGGACATCGGCATGCACCTGGGGCTGGACATCCCGGCGGACTCCCCGTTCCACCCGGGCGAGCGGTGGACGGTCGGGCTGGCGCAGGAGTTCTTCGGCCTGCACAGCGGCCGGCCGGCGGAGTTCATCGAGAGCGAGCTGACCCGCTACCTGTCGATGCCCGGACAGGCGATCGGGTACAAGCTGGGCGAGCGCGCCTGGCTGCTGGGCCGGGACAACGCCCGCGCCGCGCACGGAGAGTCCTTCGACCTGAAGGCGTGGCACATGGCCGCCCTGTCGCAGGGTTCGCTGGGTCTGGACGACCTGGTGGACGAGCTCTCGAAGCTCTGACCGCGCGGGCCGCGTACGGCGACGGGCCGCCCGTTCCCCCCGGGGGATCGGGCGGCCCGTCGCCGTACGGACGGCCGTCCGCGCCGCGGTTCAGCAGCCGCAGTCGTCGGAGTCGGTGGGGGCGGTCAGCGGGTCGGCCCCGGCGCGCCGCTCGGCGCCCTGCCAGGTCTCGACCTCGAAGCCCTCGCGGATCCAGTACTCGATGCCGCCGAGCATCTCCTTGACCTGGAAGCCCAATTCGGCCAGGGCGAGGGCGGAACGGGTGCCGCCGTTGCAGCCGGGGCCCCAGCAGTACGTCACCACGGGCACGTTCCGGTCGAGGAGCCGCTCGGCCTGCTCCGGGATCAGGGCGGTGGGCAAGTGGATCGCACCGGGCACGTGGGCCTGGTCCCAGGAGGGGGTGGAGCGGGAGTCGACCAGCTGGAAGCCCAGCTCGGCGCCCTGCTCCCGGTGGGCCTTGAAGGCGGTGGCGACGTCGGACACGTCCGCGTGGAAGGCCAGGCTCGCGGCGAAGTACGCGGCGGCGGCCGCCGGGCTCGCCGGAGGGACCCGGAGCACGGGGTTGGCCGGGGCGGACGGGCCGGTGGTGGGGGCGGTGGTGGTGTTCTGCGTCGTCATGGCTCAAAATCTACGAACCGTTGATCATCCGGGGAAGTGGATTTCCCCGGTGATTCCCTTGTTCCAGCAGGCATTCCCCTGCTAGACCTGCGAAATGACCGACTATTCCCCCGACGCCACCGACTGGCGGATCCTCGCGGCCCTCCAGGACGACGGCCGCGCCAGCTTCACCGAGCTGGCCCGAACCGTCTCCATGTCCCCGAGCGCCGTCACCGAACGGGTCCGCCGGCTGGAGGAGGCCGGGATCATCACCGGCTACACGGCCGTCGTCGACCACGAGAAGCTGGGCAAGGCCATCCTGGCGCTGGTCCGGCTGCGCTATCCGCACGGCAACTACAAGCCGTTCCACGATTTCCTGGAGGCCACCCCGGACATCCTGGAGGCCCACCACGTCACCGGCGACGACTGCTTCGTGCTCAAGGTCGCCGCCCGCTCCATGGCCCACCTGGAAGAGGTCACGGGCCGGATCTCCGGCCTCGGCGCGGTGACCACCAGCGTCGTCTATTCCTCCCCGCTGGCCCGGCGTCCGCTCAGTCCGTGACCCCCGCCGTGCGGTGGCGCACCACCGAACCGCCGCGCTGCTTGACGATCTCCAGCTGGGCCTGGACCCGGGTGCGCAGGTCGCCCACGTGGCTGACGATGCCGACGCTGCGGTCCCGTTCGCGCAGCGAGTCCAGCACGTCCAGCACCTCGTCCAGCGCCTGGTCGTCGAGGCTGCCGAAGCCCTCGTCGATGAAGAGGGTGTCCAGGCGCATCCCGCCCGCCTCGTCGGTGACCACGTCGGCCAGGCCGAGGGCCAGGGCGAGGGAGGCGAAGAAGGTCTCGCCGCCCGAGAGGGTGGCGGTGTCGCGCTCGCTGCCGGTCCAGGCGTCCACCACGTGCAGCCCCAGCCCGGAGCGGCCGCGTCCGCTCGCGCGGGCGTCGGAGTGGACGAGGGTGTAGCGCCCGCCGGACATCCGCAGCAGCCGGACCGTCGCGGCGGCGGCGACCTGCTCCAGCCGCGCGGCCAGGACGTACGCCTCCAGCCGCATCTTGCGCTCGTTGTCGGCGGAGGTGCCCGCGGTGAGCCCGGCGAGGCGGGCCACGCGCTCGTACGCCTCGCGCAGCGGGCCCAGGGCGCGCAGCTCCTGCTCGGCCCGGCGGGAGAGCCGGTCCAGTTCGGCGCAGCGCACGCGGGCGGCGTCGACGGCCGAGGCCGCGGCACGCAGCCGGGCCGCGGCGCGCGCCTCGGCGGCCTCCGCAGTGTGCGGGTCGGCCGGGGGCAGGTCGGCGGCTCCGGCGGCGTCCCCTTCGGCGGCCCGCTCGGCGAGCATCGCCTCCTCGGCCTGCCAGGTGTCCGTCCGGTGCTGGAGGGCGGTGCGCTCGTACTCCGGCAGGACAGCGTCGGCCGCCGCCTCGACGGTGTCGAACCCGGCCTTGAAGGCGGCGTCGGCCAGCTGGTCGTCGGCCTCCTTCAGCCGTGCGGCCGTGACTTCGGCCCGGCGCAGCGAGGCGGCGGCGCCGGTGACCATCCGGATCCGGTCCTCCAGCGTGCGGGCGCGGGCGGCGACGCTGGGCGAGTCGCCGCGTACGAGGACCAGTTCGGCTTCCAGGGAGGCCTGTTCCCGGTCCAGGGCCTCGCGCCGGGAAGCCCTGGCCGCAGCCCGGCGCTCGGCGTCGAGCCGGTCCGAGCTGCGCGCGTCGTGCTCCCGTTCGGCGCGGGCGAGGCGCTCGCGGGCGGTGTGCAGTCCGGCGGCGTCCGCGTGGGCGGCGGCATGACGGGCACTCAGGTCGGCGGTGAGGGCGAGGAGTTCGCCGGTGCCGGACGCTCCGGCCGCGGAGGCGGCCTCGGCCTCGGCCTCGCGCACGGCGGCGAGCCGGCTCTCGACGGCGGCCCGGCGCTCCTCGGCCTCCTCGAAGCGGACGTGGGCGGCGTCCTCGGCGGCCCGGTCGACGTGCCCGGGGGCGGGCCGGGCGGGCGCGGGGTGCTCCGCCGACCCGCACACGGCGCAGGGCTCCCCGGCGGTGAGGGCAGCGGCCAGTTCGGCGGCGATGCCGCGCAGCCGGGCCTCCTTGAGCTCCAGCCAGCGCTCGCGGGCCGCCGACGACTCCTCGCGCACGGACAGCAGTTCACCGCGGACGGCTTCGGCGTCGGCCGCGAGGGCGTCCCGCCGCCGGGCGGCGGTCAGCTGCATCCGGGCGGGCTCCAGGCGCCCCGCGAGCTGCTCGGCCAGCGTGGCGGCCTGCTGCGCGGCGTCGACCCGGTCCTGCAGGGCGGTCCGGATGGCGTCCCAGCGGGCGAGCCAGTCGGCGGACTCCTGGTGCTGCTCCTCGGCGTCCCGGGACTCCCGCTCCAGGGTGGCGCGCTCGCGGCCGATCTGGGCACTGCGCTGTTCCGCCCGCTGGGCGGCGCCGACCGCGCCGAGGTCCTCGCGCAGCCGCTGCTCGACGGTGGCCAGCTGCTCGGTGCCGGCTTCGGCGAGGGCCGGCGGGAGGGCGGCCCGGGCGAGGCTCTCGGCGTGCGCGGCGGTGAGGTGGGCCGCGCCGGCGGCTCCGCGCAGTTCCAGGGCGGGGGCCACGAGGGCACCCCGGCGGGCCCGGTCCAGGAGGTCCCGTACCCGCTCGCGCTCCGGCCCGGCGGCCCGGAGCAGGGCGGCCCGGCGGGCGGTCTCGGCGTGGCGGCGCTGGAGCCGGTCGAGCTCCCGGGCCTCTTCGGCGGCGCGCCGCGCCGCGTGGTGGCGTCCCTCGACGGCGGCGAGCGCGTACTCGGCGACGGTGAGCCGTTCCCGGGCGGAGCAGCGGGCGACGGCCGCCCACGCCCGGACGGCCCCGGCGAGGCCGGGGTCGCCCGGCTGGTGCGCGGGCAGCGGCCAGGCCCGCAGGTCGCCGCAGTCGCCGGCGGCCTGGGCGAGCCGCTGGGCGGCGGCGAGCACCTTCTCGTCGCCGGCCCGCACCTTGGCCTCGGCGGCCCGGCGGCGGTCGGCGAGGAGGGTCTCGACGGCGGCGAAGCGGCGGGTGTCGAAGAGCCGTCCGAGCAGTCGGCCGCGGGCTTCGGCGCCGGCCCGCAGGAACTGGGCGAACTCCCCCTGCGGCAGCAGCACCACCTGGCAGAACTGCTCGCGGCTCATGCCGAGGAGCTGTTCGATCTCCTCGCCGATCTCCTGGTGGGACTTGCTGAGCCCGGTCCAGCCCTCCCCGGTGTGCTCGCGCAGGAGGCTCTGCGCCTTGTCCTTGGTGGTGCCGGTGCCGCGCTTCTTGGGGCGGTCCTGCTCGGGGCGCCGGGTGATCTCCAGGCGGCGCCCGCCCACGGTGAGTTCGAGGGTGACCTCGGTGGGGGTGTCGGGGGCGGCGTGGTCGCTGCGCAGGGTGGTGCCGGGGGCCTGGCGGGAGCCGGGCACGGATCCGTAGAGGGCGTAGCAGACGGCGTCGAGGACGGAGGTCTTGCCCGCGCCGGTGGGTCCGTGCAGCAGGAAGATCCCGGCGCCGGAGAGGGCGTCGAAGTCGATCCGCTGGGGTTCGGCGAAGGGGCCGAAGGCGGTCACTTCGAGCCGGTGCAGCCTCATCGGGCGCTCTCCTGACGGTGTTCCGCGCGGTCCTCGCGGGAGGTCTGGACGCGCACCTCGTCGAAGGCGGCGCGCAGCACGGTCCGCTCGGCCTCGTCGGCGCCGCCCCCGCCGCGCACGTGGGCGACGAAGTCCTCGGCGATCTCCTGGTCGCTGCGGCCCTTCAGGCGCTGGGCGTAGGAGGCCGCACCGTCCTCCTCGCGGCCTTCGGGGTCGAAGGCGAGGCTGAGGGTGTGGGGGAAGCGGGTGGCGAGCCGGGCCATGGGGTCCTCGGGGCGGACCGGGTCGGTGAGGGTGGCCTCGACCCAGCTGTCCTCGCGGGCGGCCAGCGCGGGATCGGCCAGGAGGTCCTCCAGGCGTCCGCGCAGCCGGGCGAGCGGGCGCGGGACCGGGGTGTCGATCCGCTCGGCGGTGACCTCCCCGGCCGGGCCGAGCTCGACCAGCCACATGGTCTTGCGGTGGTCGGCCTCGGAGAAGGAGTAGGCCAGCGGGGAACCGGAGTAGCGGACCCGTTCGTTGATCGTCTGGCAGCCGTGGAGGTGGCCGAGGGCGGCGTAGTCGATCCCGTCGAAGACGGCGGCGGGCACGGCCTCGACCCCGCCGACGGCGATGTCGCGCTCGCTGTCGCTGGCCTGCCCGCCGGTGACGAAGGCGTGGGCGAGGACCACGGAGCGGGTGCCCGCGGCCCGGCCGGCGAGGTCGGCCCGGATCCGGTCCATGGCCGCGCCCAGCACCGCCTCGTGGCTGACCTTCGGCGCGCCGAACTCGTCCTTGACCAGGGCCGGTTCCAGGTACGGCAGCCCATAGAGGGCCACGTCACCGTGTACGTCGGCCAGCACCACGGGGTCGGCGCAGCCGGCCGGGTCGGTCCTGAGGTGGATCCCGGCCCGCCCGATCAGCCCGGCGCCGACCCCGAGGCGGCGGGCGGAGTCGTGGTTCCCGGAGATCATCACCGTCGGCACGCCGAGGTCGGCGAGCCGGTGCAGCGCCCGGTCGTAGAGCTCGACGGCGGGCAGCGGGGGCACGGCCCGGTCGTAGACGTCCCCGGAGACGAGGACGGCGTCGACCCGGTGCTCACGGACCGTCCCGACGAGGTGGTCGACGAAGGCGGCCTGGGCGCCGAGCAGGTTCACGCGGTGGAAGGACCGGCCCAGGTGCCAGTCGGAGGTGTGCAGGAACTTCACTCGACCGCTCCGACCCGCACGCTTGCTCTCCTCGTGTCTCCACGCCGTGTCTCCACGCCCGACCGGTCGGCACCGGCCTGCCCGCGGCCGGACCGGGGCCTCGCCGACGGACCCCGCACCGACCCTCCAGGCTAACCCCTTCCGCGCCGCACTCCCCCGCCCGTTACGGGATCATGGCGGCGGCACGAAAGGTCTGTGGCCGAACTCCCCCCACGGCCTTGCCCACTTGTCCGCCGCCCCGGCCGCTGGCTAGCTTCGCCGCATGCCGCTCACCCGACCCGTCCGCGTCCGTCCCGCGCTGCTCTCCGCAGGCTCCGCCGCGCTCCTCGCCCTGACCGCCGCCGTCCCCTCGGCCGCCGCGCCGGCGCCCCCGCTCCCGGCCGGGGCGGGGTCGGTGGTGCTCGACTGGTACGACACCACCGCCCGGACCGTCGCGGCCACGGCGGCTCCCACGCAGATCACCAACAGCCGCACCTGGGCGATCGGCTGGATCGCCGCCGCGCGCGCCGCCCGGGAGGCCCCCGCGGGCCCGGCCCGGGGCCGCTTCCAGGACGCCGCCGTCGCCTCCGCGGTGCACGACGCGCTGGTCGGCCTCGCCCCGTCCCGCCGGGCCGACCTCGACGCGGCCCTGGCCGCCACCCTGGGCCGGATCCCGGACGGCTCCGCCGAGACGGGGGGCGTGGCGGCGGGTGCCCGGCAGGCCGCGGCCGTGCTGGCCGCCCGCGCAGGGGACGGCCTCGACCCGGCCTCGGTGAACGCGCCGTTCCCGGTGCCGCCCGCCGCACCGGGGGTCTGGCAGCCCACGCCCGACGGGTACGCGCCCGCCGCGCAGTACGGCACCCGCCTGGCGAAGCCCTTCCTGCTGGAGCGCGCCGACCAGTTCCGGCTGGGGCCGCCGCCCGCGCTGGACTCCCGCCGCTACCGGACCGACCTCGCCGAGGTGCGTGCGTACGGGGCCGCCGACAGCGCCGTGCGCACGCCGCGCCAGACCGAGACCGCGAACTTCTGGTACGCGTCCTCCCAGGTCCTGTACACCGAACCGCTGCGGGTGGCCGTGGCCCGCTCGCACGGCTCGACCGCCGAGCGGGCGGAGCTGCTCGCGCTGTTCCACGCCGCGTCCGTCGACACCCAGATCGCCACCTCGGACAGCAAGTACACGTACGTGCGGTGGCGGCCGGTCACCGCGATCCGGACCGGGGACATCGGCACCGACCCGGCGTGGACCCCGCTGCACCAGACCCCGGCCCACCCCGACTACCCGAGCGGCCACGCCACGTACGCGGGTGCCGCGCAGGCGGTGCTGGACGGGCTCGCCGGGCCGGTGACCGCCCCGTTCGGGCTGACCAGCCCGACGGCGCCGGGCGTGCGGCGCACCTACACCGGGTGGCGCCAGCTGACCCGGGACAACGTGGACGCCCGTGTGTACTCGGGGATCCACAGCCGCAGCGCCGACGAGGCGGGCGTCCGGCTCGGCGAGGCCGTCGGGCGGTACGCCCTGCGGCACGCCGACCGGCTGTACGGGGCGCTCTGACGGCACTCCCCACGGGCGGGCCCGGCCGCCGCGGGCCCGGCCACCGGCTCCGGCCGCCCGGCCCGGCCCCGCCGCCGGAGCCGATCAGCCCTCCGCGTAGGCCTCTCCGCCGAGCTCGAAGGCCGCGGTTCCGGCGGTGACGTCGGCGAGCCAGGCCCGGAAGGCCTCGACCTCCGCCTCGGGGAGGCCGATCTCGATCGAGACGGCCTCCCCGTAGCGCACGTCCAGCACCGCCCGCCCGGTGGAGCGCAGATCGTTCTGGGTCTTCCCGGCCCGCTGGTGGTCGACGGTGACGGTGGCCAGCCGGTAGCGGTGCCGGGTGACGGTTCCGAGGGCGTCCAGGGCCTCCCCGACGACCCCTCCGTAGGCCCGGATGAGCCCGCCGGCGCCGAGTTTCACGCCGCCGTAGTACCGGGTGACCACGGCCACCGCGTACCGGATGTCGCGCCGGGTCAGCATCTGCAGCATGGGCACCCCGGCGGTCCCGCCGGGTTCCCCGTCGTCGCTGGCCTTCTGCACGGAGGCGTCGGCGCCGATCACGTAGGCGTAGCAGTTGTGCGTGGCGGCGGGGTGCTCCTTGCGGACGCGCGCGACGAACTCCTGCGCCTCCCGCTCGGTCGCCGCGGGCGCGAGCGAGCACAGGAACCGCGAGCGGTTGATCTCGGACTCGTGCGTTCCCTCTCGGGCCACCGTCACGTACTGGTCTGCCTTCACCGCTCCACCCTACGGGGAATCGGACAGGCGTCCCCTTCGTTGAGGCGGGGAGAGCAGAGCGGTCCGGAGCAACAGGAGGCGGCGCGCGTGTACGGCGACCCGGCGACCATTCGCAAGATCCTCACCGAACTCGGTGACACATGGGCCGTGGTGGGCCTGTCCAACAACCAGGACCGTGCCGCCCACGGGGTGGCGCGGGTGCTGCAGCGGTTCGGGAAGCGGGTCGTTCCCGTGCACCCGAAGGCGGAGACGGTGCACGGGGAGCCGGGGTACCCGTCGCTGGCGGCGATCCCGTTCGAGGTGGACGTGGTGGACGTCTTCGTGAACAGCGCGCTGGCCGGCGCGGTCGCCGACGAGGCGGTGGCGGTGGGCGCCCGGGCCGTCTGGTTCCAGCTGGACGTGATCGACGAGGAGGCCTACGTCCGCACCCGCGGGGCCGGCCTGGAGATGGTCATGGACCGCTGCCCCGCGATCGAGATCCCGGCGCTCTAACCGACCCGTGGGGCCCGTGGGGCCCGACGACACCCGCCGGGCGCCGTCAGTGGGCGCCCGCCACCCCCTGGACCGGCGGGATCGACACGGCCATGGTCATCTCCATCGGCGCGGGACCCTCGTTGCGGTAGGCGTGCGGCACGTTCGCCTCGAAGGAGACGGCCCCGCCCGCCGGGACCACGTATCGGCCGTCGGCGATCTCCAGGGTGAGTTCCCCGGCCGTCACGTGCAGCATCTCGAAGGTGCCCGCCGGGTGGGGGTCGGAGGCCGTGCCGTCTCCGGCCTCCAGCCGGTAGATCCACATCTCCACGGGCCCGCGCCGGTCGTCGCCGAGCAGCATGCGCGCCTCGCTGCCCGTCCCGCTGGACCACATCCGCACCCCCTGCCCCGGCTCCACCACGTGCACCTGAGGGCTGCGCTCGTGGTCGAGGAGGGTGGTGATGCTGACCCCGAGGGCGTCGGCCAGTTTGACCGTGGTGCCCACGCTGGGGTTCGTACGGGCCTGCTCGATCTGGATGATCATGCCGCGGCTCACCCCCGCGCGGGCGGCGAGGGCGTCCAGGGTGAATCCGCGCTCACCGCGCCACCGCTTGAGGTTCCGGGCGAGCGCCTGGGTGAGCTGTTCGAGGTCCGACACCATTCCGTCCAATATTTTGGATGACACAGTTCAATAGACTGAACTAACCTGCGGTGTATTCGATGCTGCACTCCACCGTTCACCGCACTGTACTGCGAGGTCCTGCCATGACCGCCCTGTTCGCCCTGGCCACAGCCGTGCTGTGGGGCTTCGCCGACTTCGGCGGCGGGCTGCTGACCCGCCGGATCCCGGCGCTGACCGTGGTCGTGGTCTCGCAGATCGCCGCCGTCGCCGTGCTCGGGGCGATCGTGATCGGCACCGGCGCCTGGCGGGAGGCCGGACCGCAGCTGTGGTTCGCGGTGGCCGCCGGTCTGGTCGGCCCGGCCGCCATGCTCAGCTTCTACAAGGCGCTGGCCCTCGGCCCGATGGGCGTGGTCTCGCCGCTCGGCTCCGTCGGCGTGGTCGTACCGGTCGGGGTGGGTCTGGCCCTCGGCGAGCGGCCCGGACCGGGGCAGTTCGCGGGCATCGCCGTGGCCGTGGCCGGCATCGTCCTCGCGGGCGGCCCCGAACTGCGCGGCGCGCCCGTACAGCGGCAGGCCGTCGTGCTCACCCTGCTCGCCGCCTTCGGCTTCGGCGCCGTCATGGCCCTGATCGCGCACGCCTCCACCACCCTGACCGGCCTGTTCCTGGCCCTCTTCGTCCAGCGGGTCACCAACGTGGCCGTCGGCGGCGCCGTCCTGTGGGTGCAGGTCGGGCGCGGCACCCCGGCCCTGCCCGCCGGAACCGGGCCGCGCGTGCTGTGGAGCCTGCTGCCCGCCCTGGCCTTCGTCGGCCTGGCGGACGTCGCGGCCAACGGCACCTACTCCATCGCCGCCCAGAACGGCCCGGTCACCGTGGCCGCCGTACTGTCCTCGCTCTACCCGGTGGTCACCGCGTTCGCCGCGTTCGCCGTGCTCAAGGAACGGCTGCGCAGCGTGCAGGCGGCCGGTGCCGGACTGGCCCTCGCGGGCACGGTCCTGCTCGCCGCGGGCTGAGCCCCGGCGCGCGGGAGCGGCTCAGGGCTGCTCGGCCTCCGCCAGCCGCGCCAGCCCGCGCAACTGCTCCGGCGTCATCCCGTCCGGGATCGGCACCGGCGCCGGGGTGCGCAGTGGCGGCTGCCAGCCCGTGTCAGGCTCCCACCGGCGCACGATCCGGGCGGGCGCCCCCGCCACCACCGCGTGATCGGGCACCTCGCCCCGTACGACGGAACCCGCGGCCACCACCACGTTGCGGCCCAGCCGGGCCCCGGGGAGGATCACCGCACCGGTGCCCAGCCAGCAGCCCGGTCCGATCTCGACCGGCGCGCTGCGGGGCCACTGCTTGCCGACGGGCTCGTGCGGGTCGTCGTAGCTGTGGTTGGTGGAGGTGATGTACACCCCCGGCCCGCAGAAGGTGTCGTCGCCGATGCTGATGCGGGTGTCGGCGATGACGTGGCTGCCGCGTCCGAGGACCACGCCGTTGCCCAGCACCAGCATCGGTTCGGGCCCGAGGTCGAGGTCGGGCATCATCCCGGCGGTCAGGGTCACCTGTTCGGCGATGATGCAGTGCTCGCCGAGCCGGATCCAGCGCTCCCCGAAGACGGTGCCCTGGGGGAAGGCCAGCCGGGTGCCGTCGCCGATCGCGCCGAAGCGCAGCCGCCCGGGGTGCTGCGCGGTGACCGCGCCCGCCTGCTGCATCCAGCGCCAGCCCGCGTGCACCACGCGGCCGGCGACCCGTCGGCGCAGGGCCGTCAGCGATGAGAACGTGTTCTGGTTCTTCGGCACCCGGCCACGGTAGTGCGCCGCGCGCCGGGCCGCCGGACCACGTTCCTGTGATCTTCACCCCATCGCGGGACCGCGGCGGCGCGTGCCCTACGGTGCCGGTAGCGCGGCATACGGAAACAGAGGGACATGACCATGACGCAACAGCCGAACCAAGCCCGGGCGGGACTCATCGCGAGTGTCGGCGACCGGCACCCGTCCGTGGACCCGACGGCCTTCACCGCTCCGACCTCCGTCGTGGTCGGCGACGTCACCCTGGCCGCCGGCGCGAGCGTCTGGTACTCGGCGGTGCTGCGCGCCGACTGCGGCCCGATCACGCTCGGCGCGGACAGCAACGTGCAGGACAACTGCACGCTCCACGTGGACCCCGGCTTCCCGGTGTCCATCGGCGAGCGCGTCTCCATCGGGCACAACGCCGTCGTGCACGGCTGCACCGTGGAGGACGACTGCCTCATCGGGATGGGCGCGACGGTCCTGAACGGGGCCGTCATCGGCGCCGGTTCACTGGTCGCGGCGCAGGCGCTGGTCCCGCAGGGAATGGTCGTCCCGCCCGGCTCGCTCGTCGCGGGAGTGCCGGCCAAGGTGCGGCGGGAGCTCACCGGGGAGGAGCGCGAGGGAATCAAGGTCAACGCCGCGATGTACACGGAGCTGGCGAAGCAGCACCGCGCCTCGGTGACCCCGGACGCCTGAGCCCGGGACCGGGCGGGACGGGACCGGACGGGACCGGGCCCTTCGGGGCCCGGACCGGCGTCAGTCGGAGGTCGCGGCGGCGGCGGCCGTCGCCGTCGTCGGCTCCGCCTCGTGGACCTCGGCGGCGGCCTTCTTCATGCGGAAGCGCACCACCAGCGTCACGGCGAGGCCGATCAGCAGGGCCACCACCAGCGCCAGCCAGGAGAACCGCTTGATCCACGGCTCGGCGACGATGCCCACGGTGTAGATGACGGCGGTCGTACCGCCCGCCCACAGGATGCCGCCGAGGACGTTCGCGATCAGGAACCGCCAGTACGGCATGCGCAGGACGCCCGCGAGGGGCCCGGCGAAGATCCGCAGCAGGGCGACGAACCGGCCGAAGAAGACGGCCCACATGCCCCACTTGTCGAAGGAGCGCTCCGCGAGGGCCACGTGGGCGGGCCCGAAGTGCTTGGGGAAGCGCCGGCCGAGCCGTTCCAGCAGCGGCTTGCCGCCCCGGCGCCCGATCGCGTAGCCGATGGAGTCGCCGATGATCGCCCCCGCGACCGCGCAGGCGCCGAGGACCACGGGGTCGATGTGTCCCTGCTGCGAGGCCAGCAGGGCCGCGCTGACCAGGATGATCTCCCCGGGCAGCGGGATGCCGAGGCTCTCCAGTCCGATGACCAGGCCCACCAGGAGGTAGACGCTGATCGCCGGAATCGTCTCCAGCCATTCCTGGATGTGCACCGGCACGTCCTCCCGAGTCCTCGGCGGCGCGCCCCCGTGACACGCCGAACGGGCAGCCTATCCGCTCCCCGCGACAGCCCCGGGCCGCGAGGGAGGTTCACGGGAGGAACGACCGGCGAACACCTGGCGACGGCCGGAACCGACCGGCCCGTCAGGCCGTCACGGGTCAGGCCGTCACGCGTTGGGGCGCAGGGTCCAGACGACGGTCATCTCGCCGGTGACGGCCTCGTCCTCGCGCTGGATGGCGATGGTGACGGGGAACTCCGGGCGGCCGCCCGCGTCCAGTTCGGCCACGACGTCGGCGGCCGGGCGGCCGAGGGTGGCGGTGGCGGTCACGACGCCCTTGGCGAGCTTCTTGTAGCCGATCTCCGCGCGGACGGCCAGCGGCACGGCGCGCGAGAGCTGGTCGCCGAAGGCGGCCAGGACGATGGCGCCGCTCGCGGACTCGGCGAGGGTGAACATGGCACCGGCGTGCGGGCCGCCGACGTGGTTGTGGAAGGCGGGCTGGTCGGGCAGCCGCACGACCGCGCGCTCGGGGGTGGTCTCGATGAATTCGAGGTTGAGGGTGCCCGCCATCGGCACGGTCTGGGCGAGCAGTTCGCCCACGTTCATCTGGTCTGCGCTCATGACACGCGATGTTACCCACGAGTAGAGAGGCTTGACCAGACCCTGCCAGGGGGCGGCCGTGGCTCCCCGCACCCTCTCCCACTATCGTTACCGGCCATGTGGCCAGGACAGCAGCAGCCGCCCGGGGGCGAACACAACCCTCAGGACGCGCAACAGAACCCGTACCAGCAGCAGCCGGGACAGCCGAACCCGTACCAGCAGCCGCAGCAGCCGCAGCAGCAGCCGGGATTCGGACAGCAGCAGCCCGGCTACGGGTACCCGCAGGCCGGATACCAGACGCCGCCGCCGACCCAGCCGTGGGGCCAGCAGGCTCCACCGCCGCCGTCCCCGCCCTCTGGCGGAGGCAAGCTCTCCACCCGCACCGTGGCCATCGTCGCGGCCTCGGCGGTCGTGGTGGCCGCGGCCGGCACCGCGGCCTTCGTCCTGACCCGGGAGGACAAGAAGGACGACCGGGCCGACGACAAGCCGACCGCCGCCGCCTCCACCCCGGTGGTGCCCTCCCCCAGCGCCCCGTCCGGCAACCCGCGCGCCGGTGGCGCGCCCCAGCCGGTGATCCCGGGCTGGAAGGTGGTCGTCAACACGAAGTACGGGGCCGCCTACGACGTGCCCCCCGACTGGGACGTCCCCGAGTCCGGCTCGGTCCTCTTCTTCGACGACCAGGTCAAGAAGGACGGTTCGCCGGTCATCACCATGACCGGCACCTCCTCCTTCAAGCGCGAGTGGTGCACGGTCGACACGGACAAGAACGGCAGCCTGGAGAAGTTCTCGCTCGCCGACGCCGGCATCAAGGGCGGCCAGGGCGCCAAGGACACGGCCCAGGTCGCGACCGACAACACCGGCTCCTGGGTCTGGGCGGGCTACGCCCAGAAGGAACCCAAGGGAACGGTCAAGGTGACCGACCCCAAGGAGTACACGACCTCCTCCGGGCTCAAGGGCCACATGGTGATCGCCACCGCGCCGAACGTGAAGAAGGAGCACAAGTGCTCCACCGACGGCAAGGCGGTCGGCTTCGGCTTCAAGAACGCCGTCGGTGACTTCGCCAGCTTCGTGCTGGTCGGCCCGGCCGGCGTGAAGGACGAGGTCCAGGCCGACGTCTACGACAAGATCCTCAGCTCCATCCGACTCACCGCGAACTGATCCCCCGCGTCCCGGCGCCGGGCCGGCGATCCAGCCGTAATCGGTTTGGAGTCCCGGCCCGGGCAGGGGATAGTCCGTGGGTGAGCCCTTCCCCCACCGCCACCCCCCACGGCCCGCCGCGCCGCCGGCCCGAGTGGGCCGGGCGCAACTACACGCTGCTGACCGGCGCCGCCGTCATCACCAACCTCGGCAGCCACGGAGCGCTCATCGCAGCCGCCTTCGCGGTCCTCGAAGCCGGGGGGTCCGGCGGGGACGTCGGCCTCGTCGCCGCCGCCCGTACGCTCCCCCTCGTCCTCTTCCTCCTCGTGGGCGGCGCGCTCGCCGACCGGCTGCCGCGGCACCGGGTGATGGTCGCGGCCAACGCGCTGAACTGCCTCTCGCAGGCCGTCTTCGCCGTCCTCGTGCTCGCCGGGGACCCCCAGCTGTGGCAGATGATGCTGCTCACCGCGCTGTGCGGCACCGGTACGGCCTTCTTCAACCCGGCCGCGGAGGGGATGCTCCTCTCCAGCGTGTCGGGCGAGCACTCCAACCGCGCCTTCGCCCTCTTCCGGATGGCGATGAACGGCGCCGGCATCGGCGGCGCGGCCCTCGGCGGCGCCATGATCGCGGCGATCGGGCCGGGCTGGGTGCTGGCCGTGGACGCGGCGGCCTTCGCGCTCGCCGGTCTCCTGCGCGCCTTCCTCCAGGTGGATCACGTCGCCGGGCGGGCGCCGGGCGGTGGCCTGCTGGCCGACCTGCGCGAGGGCTGGGTGGAGGTGCGGACCCGCCCCTGGCTGTGGAGCATCGTGCTCCAGTTCTCCGTGGTCGTCGCCGTCGTCGGTGCCGCCGAGGCGGTCTACGGCCCCCTCGTGGCCCGCGACAGCCTCGGCGGGCCGGCCCCCTGGGGCGTGGCCCTCGCCTGCTTCGGCGCGGGCACCATCGCCGGGGCCCTGCTGATGATGGTGTGGAAGCCGCGCCGCCTGCTCCTGGTCGGCACCCTGTGCGTGTTCCCGCTGGCGCTGCCCTCGGCGGGGCTGGCCGTACCGCTGCCCGTGTGGGGGCTGTGCGCGGTGATGTTCGTCAGCGGCGCCGCCATCGAGGTGTTCGGCGTGAACTGGATGACCGCCATGCACCAGGAGATACCGGAGGAGAAGTTCTCCCGGGTCTCGGCCTACGACTGGTTCGGCTCGGTCTCCATGCTCCCCCTGGCCACCGCCCTGGCCGGACCCGCCGAGACCGCCTTCGGCCGCGCCACTGCCCTGTGGGGCTGCGCGGCACTGGTGGTCGTCGGCACCGCGGCGGTGCTGTTCGTGCCCGACGTCCGCCGGCTGACCCGCAAACCCCCGCCCGTACGCTCCGCCGCCCTCACCCCCGCTCCTGCGGCCCCGGACGCGGCGCGCGGCAGCGCCGCCGGAGTCTCCTGACGGCGGAGCCGGGGAACGAGTGCTCTTCCGGACCGGGCTCAGCCGAGGCTGAACGCCCCCTCCGGCGGCTCCGGCGAGGCCACCGCGTCGGCGTCCGCCACCACCCTGGCCCCGCGCACGAAGCGGGCCAGCGCCTCCCCGTGCTCCACCCGGGCCGGGAAGGCGTCCCCGGCGCACCGCCGGGCGAGGCCGGCCACCGGAAGGGCGGCGTCCGAGGCCAGCAGCACCGCGTTGCCGAAGCGCCGGCCCCTCAGCACGCCCGGCTCCGCGATCAGCGCCAGCTCCGGGAAGACGGCCCCGAAGTTCGCCAGCTGGGACCGCAGGAAGCCGAACGGCGCCCCGTCCGCCAGGTTCGCCGCGTACAGCCCCCCGGGCCGCAGCACCCGGGCCGCCTCCCGCGCGTACTCCACCGAGGTGAGCTGGGCCGGCACCCGGGAGCCCCCGAACACGTCGGCGACCATCACGTCCGCGCTCCGGTCCGGGGCGGAGGCCAGCCAGCCCCGGGCGTCGGCCGCGTGCACGCTCACGTCCGCCCCGGCGGCCAGCGGCAGGTGTTCGGCGACCAGGTCCACCAGGCCGGCGTCGAACTCCACCACCGTCTGCCGGGACCCGGGCCGGGAGGCGGCGGCGTAGCGCGGCAGGGTCAGGGCGCCGCCGCCCAGGTGCAGCAGGTCCAGGGCGGCCCCCGGCCCGGCCGCGCAGTCGAGCACGTGCGCGAGGCGGCGTACGTACTCGAACTCCAGGTGCTCGGGCTCATCGAGGTCGACGTACGACTGCGGGGCCCCGTCCACGGTGAGCAGCCAGGCCCGCTCCCGGTCCACGTCCGGCATCAGCTTGGCGGTGCCCTGGCCCACTTCCCGGATCACCGGGATCTGTTCGTCGCTCACCCCACCATTGTCAGGCCCCCGCCGGACCCTCCCAGACCTCCCGGGCCGCCTCCACGTGGGCGGCGGCCTGGGCCAGCCCGGCCCGCGCGGCCGGGTCCCGGCGGGCGGGGTCGAGCACGTTGCGCCCGAAGGCCTTGCGGGCCTCGGGCGACGGGGTGATCAGCAGCACCCGGGCCCCGTCGGCCCGCAGTCGCGCGGCCTGCGCGGAGGGGGCGGGAACCTTCCCGGAGCCCATGGCGATCGGGGCGATGACCACGACGCGGCGGTATCCCGCGGCGAGGTCGGCGTTGGTGGCGGAGCGGACCCCGCCGTCGACGAACCGGCGCCCGCCGATCGTCACCGGCGGCCACACCCCGGGTACGGCGCAGCTCGCCGAGACCGCTTCCACCAGCCCCGCGTCCCCGTCCCGCTCGAAGGCGGCGAGCTCCCCGCTCAGCGCGTCGACGGCGGTGACGACCAGGCGCCGCTCGGGCCACTCGTGGGAGACCAGCCGGGCTTCGAGCACCGCGCGCCGCTCCGCCTCGTCGGTGGTGTCGGCGGCGAGCGCCATCGCGCCGACCCGCCTGCGGTAGCCGGCCGCGTCGCGGGAGCGGGCCATGGCCACGGCGTACCGGGCGATGACGCCCGCGCCGATCCGGGCGGCGACCTCTCCGGCGGTGTCGCCGAGCTGACGCTCGTACAGCTCCTGCGGGGTGAGCATCCCGGAGGCGAGCTGCGCGCCGACCACCGAGCCGGCCGAGGTGCCGACGACGAGGTCGGCGCGGAAGAGGTCCACTCCGGCGCGGGCGAGCCCGTAGAGGATCCCGGTCTCCCAGCCGATGCCGGTGAGTCCTCCGCCGCCGAGCACCAGTGCCGTGTCGCCGCTCATCGCCGCCCCGTTCCTCTCTCGTCGGCGTGCGCACGCGTACGCGCGCCGTGTGGTGACGGCAGTCTGGCGCAGGGACACCGCCGTCACCACACCGGGTCGCGTCGACCGGCCCGAGTCAGCCGGCCCCTGTCAGCCGACCGCCGTCACCGTGCCCGCGCCCACCGTGCGGCCGCCCTCGCGGATCGCGAAGCCGAGGCCGGACTCCAGCGGGACGTCCCGCCCCAGTTCGACGGTCATGGTGACCGTCTCCCCGGGCCGGGCCACACCGGCCGCGCCCAGGTCCACGTCGCCGACGACGTCGGCGGTGCGGATGTAGAACTGCGGCCGGTACCCGGAGGCGATCGCCGTACTGCGTCCGCCCTCGCGGGCGGAGAGCACGTAGACCTGCGCGGTGAAGCGCCGGGCGGGCGTCACGCTGCCGGGCGCGGCGACCACGTGGCCGCGGCGCACGCCGTCGCGGTGCACGCCGCGCAGCAGCAGGGCGACGTTGTCGCCCGCCTCGGCGGACTCCATCGGCTTCCCGAAGGTCTCCAGCCCGGTCACCACCGTCTCGACCGGCTCGCCGTCACCGCCGAGCACGCCCACCCGGTCGCCGAGGCGGACGGTGCCGCGCTCGACGGCTCCGGTGACGACGGTGCCGCGGCCGGTGATCGTGAGGACGTTCTCCACGGACAGCAGGAACGGCGCGTCGGTGTACCGCACGGGCATGGGCACGTACGTGTCCACCGCGTCCAGCAGCGCCTCCACCGCACCGGTCCACCGCGGGTCGCCCTCCAGCGCGCCGAGCCCGGAGACCCGTACGACCGGCGCCGCGTCGCCGCCGTAGCCGTGCGCGGTGAGCAGCTCGCGGACCTCCAGCTCGACCAGGTCGGTCAGCTCGGGGTCCCCGGCGTCGGCCTTGTTGAGCGCGACCACGATGTGGTCGACCCCGACCTGGCGGGCGAGCAGGACGTGCTCGGCCGTCTGGGGCATGACCCCGTCGAGGGCGGAGACGACGAGGATCGCCCCGTCCAGCTGGGCAGCGCCCGTGACCATGTTCTTGATGTAGTCGGCGTGGCCGGGCATGTCGACGTGGGCGTAGTGGCGGGTGCCGGTCTCGTACTCGACGTGCGTGAGGTTGATGGTGATGCCGCGCCGGGCCTCCTCCGGGGCCCGGTCGATGCGCTCGAACGGGACGTAGGAGGCGCCGCCGCGCTCGGCGAGGACCTTGGTGATGGCGGCGGTGAGGGTGGTCTTGCCGTGGTCGACGTGACCCATGGTGCCGATGTTGAGGTGCGGCTTGGTGCGGGTGAAGGCCGTCTTGGCCATGGTTTCTTTCCCGTGTTCGAAGCGTGGACGGGACCCCTGGAGCGAGCCGACCCTCCCCCTGCGGGGTCCGCCGGACGATCCGGGAAGGGTCAGCTTCGTGCGCCGTCGAATGCGGCGAAGGGTGCCGCCGCGAAGGCTTCGGCGAGGAAGCCCGCTGCGGGGAAGGAGTCCGGGGCAGCCTTCGGCGCGTCCGCGACTGCGGACGGCGCTGTGGGGAAGGCGTACCGGAACATGTCCCCGATCCTGCCGGACCGGACCGGGGGCGTCGAATGAATTTCCTTGTGCCGGGAGCCCGTTCGGACGGGAGGCGCCCGCCGGTCCTACAGGTTCTTCAGGGCCTCGCGCACCGACAGCGGTGCGAGCAGGGCCCTTTGGGCCGTGACGAAGGCCCGGACGGCCTCCGGGTCCGTCTTGGCGTACTCGCGCAGGGCCCAGCCGATGGCCTTGCGGACGAAGAAGTCCGGATGGCCGGCCCGGCGGTGGCAGTACGCGAACAGCCGCTCGGCGTCGGTGGCGGACTTGTACGCGAGCTGGTACAGGAGGGCGGTGCGCACGAGCCAGATGTCGTCGTCCCCGATCCAGGCGTCCATCACCGTGGTCAGCCGCGGGTCCGCCGCCACCCGCGGGCCGACCGCGTGCGCGGCGAGCAGGTCCACGGTGTCCCACCAGGAACCGGTGACGAGCAGGTGCCGCACCACGGGCAGGAAGTCCGAGGAGCAGCGGGAGACGTGGCGGCGCAGGTAGTCCACCGCGAAGTACCGGTACTCACGCTCCGCGAGCCCCCGGCAACGCAGCGCGAGCGCGGCGCAGTCCGTCTCGGTGGGCGGCGGAGTGTCCTTCGTCACGGTGCGGGACAGCGCGCGGCGCTCGGGGGTCGGGATGCCGAGGAAGGGGGAGACGTCCTTCATGTACGCGGCCATCGGCCCGGCCCGCTCGGGATCCGCGGCCGCTCCGTACGCGGTGGTGAGCCGCTCCAGGAGGACGTCCGCGAGGGCGCTGTGCGGGATCCCCGCGGGTCGCCGCGTGTTCGGCCGCATGAGGCCCACATTACGGCGCGGCGCCACGGGCCTCGGTTAGTCTCCCGGAATGTCCCTCCTCCTCGCGCCGTGGGCCCGGCTGTCGCTGCTCGTCGTGCTGCTGGTCTCGGCCGGGGCGTGCGTGGTCCTCTACGAGCCCCAGCGGCTGCTGTCCCGGGGCTGGCCCCCGGAGCTGCCGCTCGGCGCGGGGGTGCTGCTGTTCGCGGGTGCGTACGGCCTGTGCACGGCCGCGTTCGTGCCCCGCCCGCTGCTGAACCTCGCGGCGGGGGCGGTCTTCGGTTCGGTGTTCGGGCTGGTGGCGGCCGTCGGCGGGACCGTCCTCGGCGCCGCGGTCGCCTTCGGGCTCGGGCGGGTCCTGGGGCAGGAGGCGTTGCGCCCGTATCTGCGCGGACGCTGGCTGCTGGCGGCCGACGGGCAGCTGAACCGGCACGGGTTCCGTTCCGTGCTCGCGGTGCGGATCTTCCCCGGCGTGCCGTTCGCGGCGGCCAACTACCTGGCGGCGGTGTCCCGCTGCGGCTGGCTGCCCTTCCTCCTCGCCACGGCGCTCGGCACGGTCCCCAACACCGCCGCGTACGTGATCGCGGGGGCCAGCGCCGCCACTCCCGGGTCGCCCGCGTTCCTCGTCTCGTCCGGGTTCATCGCACTGTCCGCGGTGGTCGCCGCAGCGGTCGCCTGGCGCAAGCGGCACCGCCTCGCGCCCCCCGCCGCGGAGGCTCCCGCGCACCGGCCGCGGGCTGTTCACCCCCCTGTGGTCACGGCCGCTCCGCACGGGCCCTAGCATCGGACCCGAACTGCCCTACGATCACAAGGACGAGCGCACCCCGACATGAGCTGGTTCGAATCCCTAATCCTCGGTCTCGTCCAGGGGCTTACGGAGTTCCTCCCGATCTCCTCCAGCGCCCATCTGCGGCTGACCGCGGCGTTCGCCGGCTGGCACGACCCCGGTGCGGCCTTCACGGCCATCACCCAGATCGGCACCGAGGCCGCCGTCCTCATCTACTTCCGCAAGGACATCGCGCGGATCATCTCCACCTGGTTCCGCTCGCTGTTCACCAAGGCGCTGCGCTCCGAGCAGGACGCCAAGATGGGCTGGCTGGTCATCGTCGGATCGCTCCCGATCGGCGTGCTGGGCCTGCTGTTCAAGGACCAGATCGAGGGCCCCGCCCGTGACCTGCGGCTGACCGCCACCACCCTGATCGTGATGGGTCTGATCCTCGGCTTCGCCGACTGGCTGGCCTCGCGCGACGAGCAGGGCGGCCGCCACCGGGTGGTCCACCAGCGCAAGACGCTGAAGGAACTGGGCGTCAAGGACGGCCTCATCTTCGGCGCCTGCCAGGCGATGGCCCTGATCCCGGGCGTCTCCCGCTCCGGCGCGACCATCTCCGGCGGTCTGCTGCTGGGCTTCACCCGCGAGGCCGCGGCCCGCTACTCCTTCCTCCTCGCGATCCCGGCCGTGCTGGCCTCGGGCGCCTTCGAGATCAAGGACGTGATCGAGACCCCCGGCCACATCACCTGGGGTCCGACGATCTTCGCGACGGTCATCGCGTTCTTCGTCGGCTACGCCGTCATCGCGTGGTTCATGAAGTTCATTTCCACCAAGAGCTTCATGCCCTTCGTGATCTACCGGATCCTGCTCGGCATCGTGCTGTTCGCCCTGATCGGCGCGGGTGTGCTCAGCCCCCACGCCGGCGAGTCGGGGTCCTAGCGGCACCGCCGCTCACCAATCGGCGTGAATCGGAGGCCGCCCGGGAACGTTCCCGGGCGGCCTCCGCGTCGTTGTCCTTGGAGCGAGGAACAGCAGCAGGGGGTGTCCCGTGAGCCGTGTGGTACTGGAACGATTTCCGGCCGGAAGTCCGAGGGGGAGCTGGCCGGCCGAGGAGTACGCCGCCCAGCGGATGCGCGAGGGCGTGCCGGCGGAGGTGGTGATGGACCTGGCCAGCGACGCGTTCCTGGTCGTGGTCCGGCAGCGGGAGGCGCGTTCGGGGCGCTGAGGGAGGCCACCCGGACCCGCCCGGCCCCCGCCCGGCGGACGTCGCGCACCGGATCACCGTCGCGCACCGGCGTCGGAAACCCGCCCCGGCGGTGGTCCGTCGGCCATCCGGTGGCCGCACGCCCCTTGGCCTGGCGGCCCCGCAGCCCCACACTGTCCCGATGACGCAGCGTGTGGACCTGGCGACGGTGATGGACCGGCTGGCCATCGACGAGGTGGTCTCGGGGTACGCGGCGGCCGTCGACGACGGGGACTGGCCCGGCTACCGCGCCCTGTTCACGCCGGACGGGCGGGCCGACTACCGCTCGGCGGGCGGCATCGAGGGTCCCGCCGGGGAGGTCGCGGACTGGCTTCGGCGGACCATGACGCTGTTCCCGGTGCGCCAGCACCTGATCGTCAACCGGCTGGTCCGGCTGGAGGACCAGGGCGGCTCCCCCGGGGACACGGCGCGGGTCCGGGCCGACTTCCTCAACCCGATGCGGCTGGCGGGCGAGGACTTCGACGGCACGGTCACCGCCCCGAACTTCGTCGCCGCGGGCCGCTACGCGTTCGAGCTGGCCCGCACCCCCGACGGCTGGCGCCTGAGCGGGGTCACCGTGCACGAGAAGTGGCGACGCCTCTCGGAGTGAAGGGCGGGGCCGCAGGTCCCACACTGGAAGCGGAGGCGCGCATTGGTCACGGAGCGGACCCGGTGGTGGCGTACGGCCGCGGCGGTGGCGGCCGGGGCACTGCCGTGCCTCGCCTTCCCCGCCCCGGCGCTCTGGTGGTTCGCCTACGTCGCCCTCGTGCCCTGGATGCTGCTGCTGCGCTCCGCCCCCACCGGGCGGCGGGCCGCCCAGGAGGGCTGGCTCGGGGGCGCCGGGTTCATCGTGGCGGTGCACCACTGGCTGCTGCCGAGCCTGCACGTGTTCCTGCTGCCGGTGGCGCTGCTGCTGGGGCTGCTCTGGATCCCCTGGGCTCTCCTGGTGCGGGAGCTGCTCGGCGGGACGCCGCACGGGTGGCGGGCCGCGGCCGCGCTGGTCCTCGTACCGGCGGGGTGGCTGCTGTCGGAGCTGGCCCGGTCCTGGCAGGGGCTGGGCGGGCCGTGGGGGCTGCTCGGCGCCAGTCAGTGGCAGGTGCCGCCGGCGCTGCGGCTGGCTTCGGTGGGCGGGGTGTGGCTGGTGAGCCTGCTCGTGGTGGCGGTGAACTGTGCCGTGGTGCTCCTGGTCGCCGTGCCCCGTGCGCGGGTTCCCGCGGTGGCCGCCGTGGCGGGGTGTGCGGTGCTCACGGGGATGGTGTGGCTGTGGCTGCCGCTCCCCGAGGCCTCGGGCGGCGTGCTGCGGGTGGCCGTGGTCCAGCCCGGCCTGATGGCGGACGGCCCGGACGGCGCCTCCGGCGCCGGGGGCACCACCGCCACGGCGGCGGCCGACGCGGCCCAGCGGCGGTTCGACGCGCAGGAGCGACTGACCGGGACGCTGGTGGGGCGGCGGGTGGACCTGGTGGTGTGGGGCGAGAGCAGCGTCGGCGCGGACCTGGCGACGCGGCCGGACCTGTCCCGGCGACTGGCCGCCCTGTCCGCGCGGGTCGGGGCCCCGCTGCTGGTCAACGTGGACGCCCGGCGCTCGGACCGGCCCGGCATCTACAAGAGCTCCGTCCTGGTCGGCGCGCGAGGACCGACGGGTGACCGGTACGACAAGATGCGGCTGGTGCCCTTCGGCGAGTACGTGCCGGCCCGCGCGGTGCTGGGATGGGCCACCTCGGTGGGCAAGGCGGCCGGCGAGGACCGGATGCGCGGCGCCGCCCCGGTGGTCATGGGGCTGCCGGACGGCACCCGGATCGGCCCGCTGGTGTGCTTCGAGTCGGCCTTCCCCGACATGAGCCGGGAGCTGACCCGGATGGGCGCGGCGGTCCTGGTGGCGCAGTCCTCCACGTCCACCTTCCAGCACAGCTGGGCCCCGGCCCAGCACGCCTCCCTGGGGGCGCTGCGCGCGGCCGAGAACGGCCGTCCCTTCGTGCACGCCACCCTCACCGGCGTCAGCGCCGTCTACGGCCCGTCGGGCGCGCGGATCGGCCCGGCCCTGTCCACGTCGGCGAGCACGGCGGCCCTGTACGAGCTGCCGCTCGCCCGGGGCACCACCCTCTTCGTGCGCTTCGGGAACTGGCCCGGGGGCGCGGCGGTCGCCGCGGTGGCGGCGTACTGCGCGCTCCGCTGCGTCCGGGCGGTCAGGCCCGGGAGGCCTGCTCCAGAGCCGTCAGCACCACCCGCTCGCACAGTTCGTGGGTCAGCAGCGCGTCCCGGGCGCTGAGCGCCTTGCCGGCCTCCACGGCCTCCAGGAAGGTGTCCACCGCCTGCTCGATGCCGCGCTGGCGGGCCACGGACACCCAGTCCCCGCGCCGCCGCACAGTGGGCTGGCCCTTGTGGTCGATGATCTCGGCGAGGTTGACGACCTGACGCTTGGAGTCCTGTCCGGAGACCTCCAGGACCTCCTCGGTGGATCCGGAGAGCCGGTTCATGACGCCGAGGGCGGTGAAGCCCTCGCCGGACATCTGGAGCACCACCTGGTGCATCAGCCCCTCGCGCACCACGGCCCGCACGTCGATGTGGTCGGCCTCGCCGGGAAGCAGGAAGCGCAGGGTGTCGACGACGTGGATGAAGTCGTCGAGCACCAGGGTGCGCGGGTCCTCGGGGAGCCCGACCCGGTTCTTCTGCAGGATGATCAGCTCGCGCGGGTGGTCGGCGCACTGGGCGTAGCCGGGCGCGTGGCGGCGGTTGAAGCCGACGAAGAGGCCGACCCCGCGCTCCTCGGCCAGTTCCACCAGGCGCCGCGAGTCCTCGAACGCGTAGGCCAGCGGCTTGTCCACGTACGTCGGCACGCCGGCCCGCAGCAGCCCCTCGACGATCTCGGGGTGGGCGGCGGTCGGCGCGTGGACGAAGGCGGCGTCGAGGCCCTCGGCCAGCAGTGCGTCGAGGGTGGTGTGGCGGCGTTCGCGCGGGACGTGGTGGATCGCGCCGATCCGCTCCAGCGTGGCGGGAGTGCGCGTCTGCAGGTGCAGTTCGACTCCGGGGCGGGTGGTGAGGACGGGCAGGTACGCCTTGCGGGCGATGTCGCCGAGTCCGATGACGCCGACCTTCACCGGGTGCCTCCTCATATGTACGCAATGGGATACCGGCAGCTTAATCCCTGGTGGGAGGGGGCGTGTTCGGTCAGGATGACGGTCATGACATCCGATGGATCACACCGCTCCGAACCCTCCACCACCGCCGGCGAGCGGGACATGCTGGACGGGTGGCTCGACTACCACCGTTCGACCCTGGCCTGGAAGTGTTCCGGGCTGACGGAGGAGCAGGTGCGCCTGACCCCGCTGAAGCCCTCCGGGCTCAGCCTGATGGGCCTCGTACGGCACATGGCGGAGGTGGAGCGGTACTGGTTCCGCGAGATCTCGCTGGGCGAGGACCTGCCCGAGCTCTACAGCACCCGGGAGGACCGCGACGGCGACTTCCACTTCACCGGTGCCGATACCTGGGCCTCCGCCGAGCGCGTGTGGCAGACCGAGGTGGAGCTGGCGCGGCAGGCCGCCGCGGGCCGTTCCCTCGACGCGGTGTCGGACGCCGCCGTCCACCACCGCGGCGAGGTGTTCAGCCTGCGCTGGATCTACACCCACATGATCGAGGAGTACGCGCGCCACAACGGGCACGCGGACCTGCTGCGCGAGCACATCGACGGCGCCACCGGCGAGTAGGCGCTGTCCTCCGGACATCCCCTCCGCGTCACCCGTGCGGGGTGAATATCGGTCCAGGGTTTTCACAACGGGGTCCTCGCACAGCAGAGTTGCGCGGGTGCATCCAACCCGAACCTCGACGAAACTGCTCCTCGGAGCCGCCTGCGCGGCCTCCGCCGTCTCCACCGTCTCCGGTTGCGTGAGCGTGGGTCCCGGTCCGGGGCGGCCGGCGACGGCCCCTTCCGCCGGGGCGGCGCCCCGGTACGAGCCGCGCGGGGGCCCGGGGGCGCTCCCGGTGGTCGTCCAGGCACCCGCGCTGGAGGCGCTGGGGGCGGTGCCGGGCGGAGCGGAGGGGGGGGGGGGCCCGACGTCCGCGGGCCGGGGCACGGCGCGCACGGCCCCTCCGGCGCCGCCGGAGGCCGCGGAGGGCGTTCCCCCGGTTCCGGACATCCCGGAGCCCCGGAAGCCAGCCCGGCCCGGCGAGAGGCACCGTGAGGGCCGTCCGGACCCCTTGCGGAAGGACGCGCGGGTGCCGCGCGAGCTGGTGCGGGAGCTGCCGGTCCGGCCGGCCGACGTCTGCGCGCTGGGCAGGCGGCACGGGCAGTGGCACCCGGACAGCCCGGAGGCCCGCATCTGCGCGGGCGTCCACGACGACTGAGGGACGGCTCGCGCGGCGGGGACGGCCCGCGCGGGCCCTACGGGGCTGAGGCCCCGGCCCTGCGACTTCCGCCCCGGCCCTACGGGGACTGCCCGGGAAACGGCCGGGGCCCTTGCCCCGGCTCCGTCGCGAGCCGCCGCTCCAGCCGGGCGATGGCGGCCCGCACGCCGTTGCCGTACCCGTCGTCGGAGAGTTCCGCGGTGGCCGCGCGGGCCCGCGCCAGGTGCACCCGGGCCGCCTCGGGACGGCGGAGTTTGACGTAGTCGGCGGCGAGGCTGAGGTGCAGTGCCGGGTAGAAGGCGCGGACCGCCTCGCGGGGCCGGTCCGCGAGCCCCTCGGCGGCGGTCAGCGCCCTCAGGTCCCAGGCGAGTTCGTCGCCGGGGTCGTCCTGGGCGTCGGCCAGGTAGTGCGCGAGGGTGCAGCGGTGGAGACCGTCCCCCTCCTCGCCGATCTCGGACCAGATCTCGCCGAGGCGGTTGCGGGCCTCCTCGCGGTCACCGGCGTGCAGCAGGATGACCGCCTGGCCGATCCTGGTCATGACGGCGTCCTCCGACGCCTCCTGCTGCTCCCTCAACGCGGCCTCCGGCTCGCTCCGCCGGACCCGCTCCGGTCCGGTCGTCACGAAGCTAGCCGGAGGCGGCGCCTCTGACGTCGAGGCGCGGTGTGGCGTCAGCCCAGGTCCGGGATCCGCCAGTCGATCGGCTCATGGCCCTGGGCGGCGACGGCCTCGTTGATCTGGGTGAAGGGGTGGGAGCCGAAGAACTTCTTCGCCGACAGCGGCGAGGGGTGGGCGCCCTTGACGATCACGTGCCGTTCCCCGTCGATCAGCGGGATCTTCTTCTGGGCGTAGGCGCCCCAGAGGACGAAGACGACCGGGTCCGGACGGTCGGAAACCGCGCGGATCACTGCGTCGGTGAACTTCTCCCAGCCCTTGCCCTTGTGCGAGTTCGGCTCGGCCTCGCGGACGGTGAGGACCGCGTTGAGCAGGAGGACGCCCTGCTGGGCCCAGGGCATCAGGTAGCCGTTGTCCGGGACCGGCAGGCCGAGCTCCTCCTTCATCTCCTTGTAGATGTTGCGCAGCGAGGGCGGGGTCTTGACCCCGGGCTGCACGGAGAAGCACAGGCCGTGGCCCTGGCCCGCGCCGTGGTACGGGTCCTGGCCGAGGACCAGGACCTTCACCTTGTCGAACGGCGTGGCCTCCAGGGCCGCGAAGACCTGCTCGCGGGGCGGGTAGACCGGCCCGTTCGCCCGTTCCTTCTCGACGAACTCGGTGAGTTCCTTGAAGTAGGGCTGGTCCAGCTCCCCGCCGAGAACGGGGAGCCAGGACTCGGGCAGCATCTGGGTCACGTCGACAACCTCCGGTACAAGTTCGTGCAACTGCTCAGAACCTACCGGGGACCACTGACAACGCCGCGACCCGGGCACCGCCCCCGGACGTCACCAGCTGGTCTTGCGGTACAGCTCCCACATCTGCATGGCGGTCTGCGGGTCCAGGGCCCGCTCGGCGCCGGCGATGTCCTCGCGCGCGCCGACGTAGAGCTTGCCCTGCCACAGGGGCAGCAGGCGGACGTCCTGGGCGAAGATCTGCTGTGCCTGCTCGAACTCCTTGACGCCGGCCGACCGGTCGCCCTCGCGACGGGAATTGGGCAGCAGTTCGTTGACGATGGCGGGGGGCTCGTACGGGGTGCCGACCGCGTTCTCCTTGCCGACGAACGGCGCGATGAAGTTGTCCGGGTCCGGGAAGTCGGGGAACCAGCCGCGGCCGAAGATCGGGTACTCGCCGTTCTTGTAGCCGACCTGGAATTCCACCCAGGGCTTGTTCCGCAGCGTGATCTTGAAGAGTCCGCTCTCGTCCAGCTGGCGCTTGAGTTCGGTGAACTCGTCGGCGGTGGAGCCGCCGTAGCGGTCCGAGGTGTACCAGAGGGTCAGGTCGACCGGGGTGGGCACCCCGCCGTCCTTGAGGATCTTCCGGGCCTTCTCGACGCTGGGCTGGCCGTAGAGGTCGTAGAAGGGCGTCTTGTGGCCGACGACCCCCTTGGGGACCATCGAGTACAGCGGTTCGGCGGTGCCCTGGTAGACCTTGGTGACCAGCGCGCCGCGGTCGACGATCTGGGCCATGGCCTGGCGCACGGGGAGCTTGGCGACCTGCGGGTCCTTGGGGTTGAAGACCAGGTAGCGGATCTCCGCGCCGACGTTCTCGACGACCTGGACGCCCGCGTTGTGCGAGGCCGGGCTCTGCAGGTCCTTGATCTCGGGGGCCGAGAGGCCTCGGTAGGTCGCGTCGATCTCCTTGGCCTTCAGGGCCGCGACCATCGCGTCGGACTTCTTGAAGTAGCGGATCGTCACGCCGTCGTTGTGGCGGTTGGCGAAGCCCTGGTAGGTCTCGTTGCTCCCCAGGACCGCCTCGGAGCCCGCCTTGTACGAGGTGAGGACGTAGGGGCCGGATCCGGTGACCTTGCCGTCCTCGCGCACCTTGTCCGCCGGGTACTCCTTGGGCGCGACCAGCGAGGCGGCCGGCGAGCCGAGGACGAAGGGGAAGGTGGCGTCCGGCGTGTTCAGGTGGAAGACCACGGTCAGCGCGTCCGGGGTCTCGATCTTGTCGAGGGAGTTGAAGAGGCCCTTGGGGCCGACCTTCGAGTCGATCTTCCTGATCCGGTCCAGGGAGTACTTGACGGCCTTGGCGTCGAGCGGCTCGCCGTCGGAGAACTTCAGCCCCTTGCGCAGCGTGCACCGGTAGGCGGTGTTCGCCGTGTCGGTGAAATCGCAGCCCTGGGCGGCGTCCGGCTGGGGCTTCGTGCTGCCCGTGGGGAACGCCAGGAGGGTCTGGTAGACGTTCCGGTAGAGCTCCCAGGAGCCGTCCCACGCCGCCGCCGGATCGAGGGTGCTCGGGGCGCTCGTCGTACCGACCACGATCCTCTTGGCCTTGTCCCCGCTGTCGTCGGAGAACAGACCGCATCCGGAGAGCAGGGATATGGACGCAAGGGCCGCAGAGACCTGCAGGCATCTGGTCCGGTTGAACACGTGCACGCTCCTCGATCAGCCAGGGGTGCGGCAGACCCTACCGCAGTACGTCACAAATCCAATGGGCAGGTTTCGTGAGGCACTTGACCGATTACGTGCGTATTCGATACGCATTTGCCTCCCCGAGGGAGGCAAATGCGTCCGTTTATCGGTCAGTGGACTCCGGCATTGAGGAACATGCCTCCGTCGACCACGAGGGTTTGTCCAGTTACCCATTCCGCTTGTGCAGATGTGAGGAATGCCGCCGCACCCCCGATGTCCTCCGGGACCCCCAGCCGGCCGAGCGGGTACGCCGCGGCGGCCTCCTGCTCACGGCCCTCGTAGAGCGCCTGCGCGAACCGCGTCTTGACCACCGCCGGGGCGATCGCGTTCACCCGCACCCGCGGCGCCATCTCGTGCGCCAGCTGCAGGGTGAGGTTGATCATGGCGGCCTTGCTCATCCCGTACGCCCCGATGAAGGGCGAGGCGGAGACGCCGGCGATGGAGGCGATGTTCACGATCGCCCCGCCGTTGTCCTTCTGCCAGGCGTGCCAGGTCCGCTGGGCGAAACCTAGGGCCGAGATCACGTTGGTCTCGAACACCTTGCGCGCGACCCCGAGGTCGAGGTCCGCCATCGGCCCGAAGACCGGGTTGGTCCCCGCGTTGTTCACCAGGAAGTCGACGCGGCCGAAGGCCTCCATCGCGCGGTCCACGGCGACGGCCTGGTGGGCCTCGTCGTGGGCCTTCCCGGCCACGCCGATCACCCGGTCCGCGCCGAGCCGCTCGACGGCCTCCTTGAGGGATTCCTCGTTGCGCCCGGTGATGCAGACCCGGTCGCCCCGGGCGACCAGCGCCTCGGCGATCCCGTAGCCGATGCCCCGGCTCGCGCCGGTGATCAGCGCGACCTTGCCGCTGTCGGTGCCGTTGTACGTCATGCCGTACGCCCTGCCTCTCGTGGACGGGTCAGTTGAGCGGGCCGCCGGCCACGTACATGACCTGGCCGGAGACGAAGCCGGCGGCCTCGCCCGTGAAGAAGGCGATGGCGTTGGCGATGTCGTCCGGGCGGCCGACGCGCTGCACCGGGATCTGCGTGGCGGCGGCCGCCTGGAACTCCTCGAAGCCCATGCCCACGCGGGCGGCCGTCTGGGCGGTCATCTCGGTCACGATGAAACCGGGGGCGACCGCGTTGGCCGTGACGCCGAACTTGCCCAGCTCGATGGCCAGGGTCTTGGTGAAGCCCTGCAGACCGGCCTTGGCGGCGGCGTAGTTGGCCTGGCCCCGGTTGCCCAGCGCGGAGCTGCTGGAGAGGTTCACGACCCGGCCGAACTTGGCCTCCACCATGTACTTCTGACAGGCCCTCGCCATCAGGAAGGCGCCCCGCAGGTGCACGTTCATGACGGTGTCCCAGTCGGTGTCGCTCATCTTGAACAGCAGGTTGTCGCGGAGCACGCCCGCGTTGTTGACCAGGATGGTCGGGGCGCCGAGCGCGCTCGCGACCCGCTCGACGGCCGCCTCCACCTGGGCGCTGTCGGAGACGTCGCAGCCGACCGCCAGGGCCCGGCCGCCGGCGGAGGTGATCGCCTCCACGGTGTCCTTGCAGGCCGCCTCGTCCAGGTCGAGTACGGCGACCGCACGGCCCTCGGCGGCCAGGCGCACGGCGGTGGCGGCGCCGATGCCCCGGGCCGCCCCGGTGACGATCGCGACGCGCTGCTCGGTGGTGGACATGCTGGATCTCCTCGCCCTTGAGAGCGGCCGCCCGAAGGTGAGCAACCGCTTAGTAGCTTCAGTTGAGGAGACGCTAGGAGCCGTGACACCTCGTGTCAACGGCACCCCGGCGCGCGCGTCCCGCCGATCCCCGCGTCAGCGGACCAGCAGGTCGAGGAGCCGTTCCAGCTCGGCCTGCGGGTCGGCCGTCAGACCGGTGTGGACCGGGCCGGGCTGGACCACCGTGCTGCGGGGGGCGATCAGCCACCGGAAGCGCCGTCCCGGATCGTCACCGGCCGCCTGTCCGGCCCGCTCGCCGCCCGCGCACAGCCCCTCGACCCCGCGCAGCGCGGCCCGGACGCCGGCCACGTCGGCCCCCGGGTCCAGCGCGAGGAGCTTCGCCTCGTCGAGGTGGGTGCGCGCGGCGACGTACGCGTGCGCCCGGCAGTAGACGACGACCCCGGCGTTGAAGCACTCGCCGCGCTCCATCCGGGGTACCACGCGCACCAGCGCGTACTCGAACACGTCCCGCTCGGTCACTCGTCGCCGCTCTTCCGCTCGTTCTTGTCCGACTGGGGAGGCAGGCGCTCGGCGAGCCAGCCCGGCGGACCGGACCGCGGCCTGACCTCGGCCTCCATGGTGATCCTCTCGTGGATCGTCGCCGCGCGCGGCAGCAGCGCCTCCACGTAGGCGCGGCGCACCGCGTCGGTGGAGTCGAAACCGGGCTCGTCGACCAGCCATTCGTCGGGGACGTCGGCGGTGACCTCGGTGAGCAGGTCCTCGGTCACCAGAGGGGCCAGCTCTGCGGCGGCCGCGGCGATGTCCGGTCCCACGGGGGCCAGGACGTGGTCGGAGGCGTTGTAGGGCTTGGCCGCGGCGGACCGGGCGGTGGGCCAGTTGTGGTGCCAGATCATGGTGGCGCCGTGGTCGATGAGCCACAGGTCGCCGTGCCAGACCAGCATGTTGGGGTTGCGCCAGGAGCGGTCGACGTTGTTGATCAGGGCGTCGAACCAGACCACGCGGCCCGCCTCGGCCGGGTCGGCCTGGTACGCGAGCGGGTCGAAGCCGATCGAGCCCGGCAGGTAGTCCATCCCGAGGTTGAGCCCGCCGCTGCCCTTGAGCAGCTCCTGGACCTCCTGGTCGGGCTCGGCGAGCCCGATGACGGGGTCGAGCTGCATCCCCACAAGCCGCGGGACCCGCAGGCCCAGCCGCTGGGCGAGTCGCCCGCACACGACTTCGGCGACCAGGGTCTTGCGGCCCTGGCCGGCTCCGGTGAACTTCATGACGTAGGTCCCGAGATCGTCGGCCTCGACGATCCCCGGGAGCGAGCCGCCCTCACGCAGGGGCGTGACGTAACGGGTCGCGATCACTTCTGTGAGCATTTGCCCAGGCTAGCTGGCGGGCGGGCGGCCCGTCCTGGGGCTATTGCGGAGCCCACCGCGCGAGCAGGGCCTCGGTCGTGGTGACTTCCGCCACCAGCGCGAGGGAGTTGCGGATCACCTCGGCGGTGCACGAGGCCGGCACCCCGGCGATCGCGTCGGCGGGCACCACGACCCCGTACCCGAGGTTGACGGCGTCGAAGACGGTGTTGGGGATCGCGATGTTGGAGGAGACCCCGGTGACGACGAGGGTGCGGATGCCGAGGTTGCGCAGGAGGGCGTCCAGGTCGGTGCCGGCCATCGGGGACAGTCCGTGCAGCCGCCGGACCACCAGGTCCCGTTCGGCCACGGTGATCGGGGCCGCGACCTCGACGGCCCGGCTCCCGGTCAGCTGGCGCACGGGCAGCCTCCCGGCGGCCCGGAAGAGCCGCGCGTTGGTACTGGCTCCCAGCCCGTCCGGCCGCCGCTCGGCGACGGCGTGCAGCACCTGTACGCCGGCCGCGCGCGCGGCGGCGGCGAGGGCGGCCACGCGGTCCAGCATCCCGGAGTCCCGCGCCTCCTTCGCCAGCTCCGGCAAGGCGCTCTCCTCGCCCACGACGCCGTTCTGACACTCGACGGTGAGCAGCGCGGTGGTGGCGGGGTCGAACTCCGGCATGGCTCCCCCTGGCGTGGTGGCGGCGGAGCCCGCATGATTCCTGACACACAGTCAGATGTGAAGGGGCAGGGGCACGATGGACGAGACGCTCGGGGCCGGAACACAGCGGCGGGGCCGCCGCATCATGATGACCGACGCGGAAGTGGACGCCTTCCTCCGCGAGCAGCGCACCTGCCGGGTGGCCACGGTCTCCCCCGACGGGCGGCCGCACGTGGGGGCCCTGTGGTTCGCCTGGGACGGCACCTCGCTGTGGCTGTACTCGATCACGCGCAGCCGCCGCTGGGCCGACCTGCGCAAGGACCCCCGGATCTCGGTGGTGGTGGACTCCGGCGAATCGTACGACGAGCTGCGCGGGGTCGAACTGTCGGGCAGCGCCGTCTTCGTGGGCGAGGCTCCGCGCACCGGCGAGCCCTGCCCCGAGCTGGCGGAGCCCGAACGGATCTTCCCCGTCAAGAACTTCGGCATCGAGGAGATGCCCCACGACGGCCGCCACGCGTGGATCCGCGTCACGCCGCACTCCGTCGTCTCCTGGGACTTCCGCAAGATCTGACCCGGCGGCCGAGGGGCCCGAAGGCGTCCTACACGGCTGCCGCCGCCTCGCGCAGCGCCGCGACGGCGGCCCGGATGGAGGGCCGCCGGCCGGCGTCCGCGCGCCAGACCGCGTACACGTGACGGCGTACGGCGTCGCACACCGGCAGCAGCCGGACGCCCGGCGGCACGGGTCCGCGGCCCAGCCGGGGGGTCACGCACACCCCCAGCCCGGCCTCCACGAAGGCGAGCTGGGTGTGGTGCTCCTCGGCGATGTGCGCGACGCGCGGCTCGACCCCGGTGCCGCGCAGGGTGAACACCAGCCACTCGTGACAGAACTGGCCTTCGTTCCAGGAGATCCAGTCGTCGTCGGCGAAGTCGGCCAGGGAGATCTTCGTACGGTCGGCCAGCGGATGGGAGCGCGGCACCGCGATGTCGACGGCGTCGTCCAGCAGGTGGGTGCGGGTCAGTTCGGCCGGCACCGGCATCCGCTTGTTGTGCCAGTCGATGGCCAGGGCCATGTCGAGGTCCCCGCGCACCACGGCGAACATGGCCTCCTCCGGTTCCTGCTCCCGCACCATCGCCCGCAGGTCCGGGTGGTCGGCGCGCAGCGCGGTCAGCGCCCGGGGCAGCAGCCCGCGCATCGCGGTGGGGAAGGCGCCGATCCGCAGCTGCCCGACCGCGCAGCCCCGCTGGGCCTCGACGTCGGCCTGGGCCAGCTCCACCTGCGAGATGATCCGGGCGGCATGGTCGGCGAGCAGCCGCCCGGCGTCCGTCAGGCGTACCCCGCGGCCGTTCTTGGCCAGCAGGGGCTGGCCGACCTCCCGCTCCAGCTTGGCCATCTGCTGGGAGACTGCGGACGTGGTCACATGGAGGCCCTCGGCCGCGCCGCTGACCGAGCCGTGGCGGGCGAGGGCGTCCAGGGTACGCAGGCGCTCCAGGTTCAACATGTAAGCGATGCTACGCGGTGAGGCGGAGGAAGTCTCGCTTGTCCTACGAGGTCCCCCGCAGCAGAGTGAGCACATGAGCGCACCCGCCCCCTCCCGCCCGGCCCGTTCCGCCCCCTCCCCCGCCACCGCGACCACCCCGGCGTCCGGCACGGGCACCGCCACCGGCGGTCTCGACTGGCGGCTGCGCTTCGCCTTCCTCTCGGTCGTCTGGGGCTTCAGCTTCCTCTTCGTCAAGGTGGGCACCGAGGCGTTCGCGCCCTTCCAGGTCGCCTTCGGCCGCGTCCTGTTCGGCGCCCTCGCCCTGCTGGCCGTGCTGCTCGTACGGCGCGAGCCGCTGCCCCGGGGAGCGCGCACCTGGGGCCACCTCACGGTGGCGGCGCTCCTGCTGAACACCGCCCCCTTCTCTCTGTTCGCGTACGCCGAGCTGAGCATCTCCTCCACCCTGGCCGGGATCTGCAACGCCACCTCGCCGCTGTGGGGCATGGCGCTCTCGCTGGTCGCCCTCTCCGAGGACCGTCCCACCCGCCGCCGCTTCGCCGGTCTGGGCCTCGGCTTCCTCGGCGTCCTGACGGTCCTCGGCGCCTGGCAGGGCTTCGCGGGCATCGACGCCAAGGGCACCGTACTGGCCCTGCTGGCCTCGCTCTGCTACCCGATCGGCTGGATCTACGTCCGCCGCACCCTGGCGGGCACCCCGGGCTCCCCGGTGGCGCTGACCGGAGCGCAGCTCATGGTGTCGACGGTGCAACTGGCTGCCGTCAGCGCCCTGTTCACCTCCGCCCCCGCCGGCTTCCCGCTCTGGCCGACCCTCTCGGTGATCGCCCTGGGCGCCCTCGGCACGGGCATGGCCCTGCAGATGCAGTACGGGCTGGTGACCGAGATCGGCCCCACCACCGCGCAGATGGTCACCTACTTCATCCCGGTCATCGCCACCACCGCCGGCGTCCTGATCCTCGGCGAGCAGCTGCACTGGAACACCCCGGTCGGCGCCGTCGTCGTCCTGGCGGGCGCAGCCCTCACCCAGGCCCGGCCCCGGGCGCCCAAGCCCGCCTGAGCCGCACCGGCCCCCCGCCGCCCGCCCCCGTCGCATTCCGCGGCGGGGGCGGATCCGTCCGGCGACGCCGCGCGACGCCCCGGCGGCCCGTTCAGTCGGAACGGCCGCCGGGCACAGGGCGGACCGCCGCCGCCACCGCGTCGGCGAGCGGGCCCACCTCCGCCGGGGAGAGCCCGGAGACGGTGATCCGCACGCCGGGGCCCGCCTCCACCCGGAACCGGGCCCCGGCCGTCACCGCCCACCCGGACGTCAGCAGCCGGGTGACCACCGCCGTCTCGTCGGCGACCGGCACCCACACGTTGATCCCGCTGCGCCCGTGCGCCCGTACGCCGTGCTCGGCCAGCGCCGCGATCAGCCCGTCGCGGCGCAGCCCGTACGAGCGCGCCACCACCTCCTTGTCCACGGCGCCGGAGGTCCACAGCTCCACCACCGCGCGCTGCAGGAGGCGGCTGACCCAGCCCGGCCCCAGCCGCTGGCGGCCCCGGACCCGGTCGAGGGTCACCGCGTCGCCGGTGAGCACCGCCACCCGCAGGTCCGGCCCGTACGCCTTGGCCGTGGAGCGGACCAGCGCCCAGTGCCGGGTCACCCCGCCCAGCGGGCACAGGGGCACGTCCACGATGCCGTGCCCGTGGTCGTCGTCGATGACGAGCACCCCGGGATGCGCGGCCAGCAGCTCCCGCAGTTCCCGGGCGCGCGCGGCACCGACCGCGGCGCCGGTCGGGTTCTGCGCACGGGCCGTCACCACCAGGGCCCGCGCGCCCTCGGCCAGGGCCCGCGCCACCGCCGTCGGAACCGGCCCCTCGTCGTCGACGGCGACCGGCAGGATCCGCAACCCCAGCGCGGGGACGAGGTCGAGCATGGCCCCCCAGCCCGGGTCCTCGACCGCGACCGCGTCGCCCGGCCTGAGGTGGGCGGCCAGCACCCGCTCGATGCCGTCCAGCGCCCCCGAGGTCACGGCGACGGGCCCGGCCGGGACCCCGTCGGCGTCCAGGTCCGCCCGCGCGATCCGGGCGAGGTCTGGGACTACCGGGTCCTGGCCGTAGAGGACCGGGGCCTGCGCGTACCAGCGGGCGGCGGCGGCCAGCGCCGCGTCGAGGGAGGGCAGCAGGGACACGTCCGGGTTGCCCTCCGCGACGTCCCGGACGCCTTCGGGCACGGCCGTCCGCAGGGAGTCGCGCGGCGCCGTGGCGGGCCGCTCCCGCACCCGGCTGCCGCGCCGGCCGTCCGTCTCGATGACCCCGCGTTCGCGCAGGGTGCGGTACGCGGCGGCCACGGTGTTGGGATTGACGCCCAGCTCCCCCGCCAGTTCCCGCATCGGCGGCAGCACCGCTCCGGGCGCGAGCGCGCCGCAGCCGACGCCCGTTTCGACGCTCGCCGCGATATCCGATGCGCGACGGCCTGTGATCCGATACTCTCCTAGCACAAACGACATTATGCACTAGTACAACGGAGTCCGCACCATGAGCGCCACCCCGGCCGCGTACGAACCCACCGACCGCACCGTCCCGACCCGCGGCCGCCCCAGGGCGCGCTACGACCGCGAGACGGTGCACTCGATACTCGACCAGGCCTACGTCTGCCACCTCGGGTTCGTCCGCGACGGTGCGCCGGTGGTCCTGCCGACCCTCTTCGGCCGGGTGGGCGAGACCCTCTACGTCCACGGATCCACCGGTTCGCGCCCGCTGCTGGCCGCCGGGAAGGCCGACCCGGGCCTGCCGGTCTGCCTGACGGTGACGCACGTGGACGGCCTGGTGCTGGCCCGCTCCGCCTTCCACCACTCGATCAACTACCGCTCGGTGGTCGTCCACGGCACCGCCTACCAGGTCACCGACGAGGACGAGTGCCGGATGGCCCTGGACGCCCTCGTCGACCACGTCGTCCCGGGCCGCTCGGCCGACTCCCGCCGGGCCGACGCCAAGGAGCTCGCCGCGACCGCGGTGATCCGCCTGGACCTGACCGAGGTCTCCGCGAAGGTCCGCACCGGCGGCCCGAACGACGACCCGGAGGACCTGGGCCTGCCGTTCTGGGCGGGCGTGGTCCCGGTCGCGCCGGCGTACGGGACCCCGGTCCCGGCCGCCGACCTGACCCCCGGCGTCGCGGCCCCGGGTTACCTCGCCGCGCTCTGAGGCTCCGGGGCGGCCCCGGCCACCGGCCCGGAACCGCCCCCGGCCACCGGCCCGCCCCCGGCCGAGGCCCGCGGACCGCGCGCCTCGGCCGCGATCAGCGCGCCCACCGCCGACAGCAGCAGTACGGTGCCCAGCACCACCGCCCCGGTCAGCCGTTCGCCGAGCATCCCGACGGCGATCGCCGCCGCACTGACCGGCTCGATCAGCATGATCACCGACACCGTCGCGGCGCGCACCGACGCGGCGCCGGTGAAGTACAGCGCGTACGCGAGGGCGGTGGGCACCGTGGCCACGTAGACCAGCAGCCAGCACACCCGGCCCCAGTCGGCGGTGTGCGGCAGCAGCCCCTCGACCAGGGCGAGCGGCAGCAGGCACACCGTGCCCACCGCCACCGACCACGCGGTGGTGACCAGCGGGTCCCCGCCCGCCCCGCGCCGTCCCAGCCACCGCGCCCGCAGGGTCATCCCCGCGTACCCGGCGGCCGACAGCAGCGCCCAGCCGACCCCGAGCGGCCGCACCTCGCCCCCACCGGAGCCCAGCACCAGCACGGCCAGACCGGCCAGGGCGCCGAGGACTGCGGCCGCTCCGCCCCTGCCCAGCCGCTCGGCCATCCAGTACCGGCCGCCCAGCGCGATCAGCACGGGCCCGGCCCCCAGGGTCACGACGGTGCCGACCGCGAGGCCGGTGTCGCGTACGGCGGCGAAGTACGCCGCCTGGAACAGGGTGAACATCAGCCCGGTCCCGATCAGCGAAACCGCCGGGACGCGCGCGGCCGGCGCGACGGGCGAGGCCGCCGCGGCCCGCGGAGCCCGCCGCACCCGCACCGAACGGCGTACGGCGAGCACGCCCAGCAGGACCACCAGCCCGCCCGCGCACCGCCAGAACGACAGGGCGACCGGGCCGAGGTCACTGGCCAGGAAGAGGAGGGAGGCAGCCGCCCCGGCGGTGCCCCAGGCGACTCCGGCGACGACGAGGTACAGCAGACTGCGCCCGGAAGCGGGCGAATGGTTCGACACGTGTGTCTCCGCGCATGCGTGAAGGATGAAGGAAGCAGGTCATCGCTTCGCGGGCAGCGCTCACCGGCCCGGGGACTCCCCGGGCCGGTCTCTCATTCGCGTGGAGGCCGCCCGCGCTAGGCGGCGGGAGGCGGAAGCACGGTCGACGGCATGACCGGCAGCCTACGGGGCGCCCCCGCCTCCGGCCAGTCGGCCCCCGCCCTACGTCCTACGCCCTCGCGGTCTCGGGGGCCGGCACGGCCGGATCCGGCGCCGCGGGCGGCGCCGGCCGCGAGGACTGCGCGATGAAGGCCCCGCCGAGCACCAGCGCGCCGCCCACGATCTGCGGGGTCGAAAGGTGTTCGCCCAGCAGCACCCAGGCCAGCACGGTGGCGATGACCGCCTCCAGACAGGCCACCACGCCCGCCACCTGCGGGGAGAGCTTGCGCACCGACACCACCCCGGTCAGGTACGCGAACACGGTGGCGACCAGCACCACCCAGCCCAGCAGGGCCAGGGCGGGAACCGCTGTGTCCCCGAGCAGCGCGTCCCCGCCGAGCACGGCCCAGTCCATCTCCCAGGGGCGCGCGAGCACCGTCATGACCGCGGCCCCGACGAGCATCCCGTACGCGATCACGCCCATCGGGTCGGGTACGTCGTCCCCGTCGGTGCCCTGGTCGGCGAAGACGAAGTAGAAGGCCTGGCAGCAGGCGGCGGCCAGCCCCAGCAGCACCCCGAGCGGGTCCAGGCTCAGCCCCGACCAGATCTGGACCACGCACGCCAGTCCCGCGACGGCCACCGCCGCACCGGCCGCGGCGGCCCGGGTCACCGGCTTGCGCTGCACGAAGCGGATCCAGCCGAGCAGCAGGGCCGGGCCCAGGTACTCCAGCAGCAGGGCCACGCCGACCGGGATCCTCGACAGCGAGGCGAAGTAGAAGGCCTGCACGCCCGCGACGGCGACCAGACCGAAGCCCGCGAGCAGCAGGGGCTTGCGCCGCACCAGGTCGCGGTGGCGCCAGGCCAGCGGGGACAGCACCAGCGCCGCCCCGGCCACCCTCAGCCACACCACGTGCAGCGGGTCCAGACCCGCCTCGATCAGCGGCTTCGCCGCCACACCCGAACCACCGAACGCACACGCCGAGACGAGGGCGAGGCCCAGTCCGGCGTTCTTCCCTGACGCTTGCATCGGGCCATCATGGCAGGGCCGGTCAGGAGCGTCACGCCGGTGACGCCTGTTGAGACGCAGTCGGTACCGGCCGGTCCGGAACCCACTGTTTCTGACAGGTCGTCAGTATTGAATGTTCCGCCCCCCGGGACTACCTTCCGCCGCACGAACCCGACGAGAAGGGGTGGACGCATGGCTGAAGTCACCGCGGAATCACGCATCGAGGCGCCCGCCGCGAAGCTCTGGGCCCAGCTGACCGACTGGGACGCGTACGGGCAGTGGAGCATGACCCACACGAACTTCCCGAAGGGCGGTCCCGAGACCCTCGCGGTCGGGTCCACCTTCGCCGAGAACATGAAGATGATGGGCTTCCCCGCCGAGGTCCTGTGGACCGTCTCGGAACTGGAGGACCAGCACGTCTTCGCCATCACCGGCAAGGGCCCGATGGGCGTGGCCGTCCTGACCCGCTACACCCTGGTCCCGGACGGCGGTGCCACCACCGTCCGCATCGACGGCGAGTTCACGGGCGCCGCGGTGTCCCTCATGGCGGGCAAGCTCAAGGACTCCGCGACCGCCGCCCTGAACGAGTCCCTCCGCAAGCTGGCCGGCCTGGTCGCCTGACCCCGGGACCCCCCCGGGGCGCGCCCCCCCGGCGCGGGGCCGCCCCGCGCTCCGGGGGGGGGGGGGGGGGGGGGGGCGCGGGGAGGGGGGGGTGC
>NZ_JBGWAB010000044.1:0-54347 GCF_041862025.1 Streptomyces sp. AB3(2024) | reverse complement strand
TCTGATGCTCTATCCGGTCCGGCACCCGGGGGGGGGGGGGGGGGGGGGGGGGGGGGGGCCCCCCCCCCGCGCGGCCCCCGCCCCCCCGCGGGCCCGCCCCCCCCGCCCCCCGCCCCCCCCCCCCCCCCCCCCCCCCCCCCCCCCACCCGGGGCCGTCCCCTTCATCCGGTTCCGAGCCCCGCACGGGCCACGCCGTCAGGCGCGCCCGCCCCAGGCGACAGCTTCACGAAGGAAGGGGGTGGAGGTGTTGCTGATCAGGCGGCGTCCGGACGGACACCGGTCTTCAGCGAGGCGTCCGGGCGGACCCCCGTCTTGAGGGCCGCGTCCGGGCGGACACCGGTCTTCAGCGGGGCGTCGGGGCGCACACCGGTCTTCAGTTCGACGTTCATGACTCTCCCTTCAGGGCACAGGCGTGCCCTGGGTTCCGTGGTGATCGGGTGGGATCCGTGCACTACGGACCGCAGGTGGATCCCTGGAGGTCCTCGGCACGGGACAGCACGCGGAGGGTGGTGCGTTCACGCGGAGAGCTGGGGCGAAGGGGGCAGGCCCACTCGTACAGGCCGCGCCCACAGTCCGGAGCGGTCCATGTGACCGCGGTTCCCGCCGGGCGCCGAGCCATCAAGCTAGGGCGGCCCTGTCCAGCCCGGCAACACCTCGCGGTGTCGCGCCGGACGCACGGCTGTCGCATCGAGTGCATCCGTGTGTTGCACGGGTGTTGCACGCTCAGCCCCTGCGACCAGGCCATGCAACACCGCCGGTCCATCCGCGTGCCGGTCGAGGCGGAGCCAGGCCGCCCGGCGCCGATTTCGCAGGGTTCTGCGCGACGCGGCAGCGCACTAGCGTGCCGGTGCCGACGACGTGCCGCGGAGCGCACCAACCCGCAGACGCCGGCCCTACAGCCCTGGGACCAAGGAGTGCTCCGTGTCCGGCGAGATGATCGCTCTCAAGTCAGACGTCCTGTTCAGCCTGCGCAGCACCCTTCACGCGCAGGGCTTCGTCGAAGTCGTCACCCCGACGGTCCGCAAGGCCGACCTCGGCGCCGGGCGCCGCCTTACGGTCGGACTCGACGAGGGCCGGTTCCTGAGGGCGATGATCGGGCCCGCACTGCGCGTGAACCTCGAACATCACCAGCGGGTCTTCGAGATCGGCCCGTGCTACCGGCCCGAAAAGCCCGACGAGCTCCACGCCAACGAGTTCACGATGCTCGACCTCTACGCCGCCAACCAGGACTTCGAGTTCCTCTTCAACCTGGCGGAGCAGCTGGTCACCCCGCACCTCCGCTACACCCCCCAGCGGGTCTCGGTCGCCGACCACATCCAAGACCTCTTCGGCACCGACCTGCGCAGCGAGGCTCTCGGTGATCTGCCGGCGCGAATGGCCAGCCACCTGCACCTGCCGGCCCAGACGCCGTTCAAGACGGTCCTGGGGCAGTTCGTCGAACGCGAGCTGGAGACGCAGAGCGCGGGGGCCGCGCTCTTCCTCACCGACTACCCGCTCGGCGGAGACGAGCCGTGCGCGCGCCTCACCCCGGGCACGACCGGCATCCTGAACCGCTTCGAGCTCCTGGTCGACGGCATCGAGGTCATCCACGGCTACGAGGACGAACCCGATGGCCAGGCCTTCACCGAACGCGCCCGCGCGGTGGACCTGTACGACGACGAGCAGGCCCTGGCCCGGGAGGCGATCGACGCCGGGCGGGTCCCCGCCGCGAGCGTCGGCCTCGGAATCGGCATCGAGCGCCTGTGCATGGCCATCGCCGGCATCAAGGACATCAGCCGCTTCCAGCAGTCCCGCCAGTTCTGAACAGCCCCCGCCTGCCCGGAGGACCCGCGATGCTCTCTGCTCTTCGTCCACTCCACGCGGACGGCTTCGGAGCCGTCCTCGACACGGACCTCACCGACCCGCAGACGCTCGGCCTGGCCGCGGACCTGAAGGAGGCCCTTCACCGCCACCGGGTGCTCGTCGTCCCAGGCCAGCACCTGAACCACGCCGACCTCCTGGCCACCGCCGCCTGCTTCGGCGAGGTGGACACCGACGTCGACCGCCGCTACGCCGTCGGTGGCTTCCCGGGCTTGACCACGATCAGCAACATCCTCGAGGACGGGCACCGCGTCGGGGTCTACGACGGCGACCATGAAGAGGAGTGGCACGCCGACAACTGCTTCAAGCCCAACCTGACCGGCGTGACCCTGCTGTACTCGGTCATCGCACCGAACCAGGGCGGGCAGACCCGGATCGCCGACGCCACCGCGGCCTACGCAGCCCTGCCCGCAGACGTGCGGCAGCGCATCGAGAATCTGCGCGCCGTCCACTCCATCCAGCACCTCGCCACCCTCCAGTACCAGGCCAGCGGCCAGTCCTCCGTAGCCGCCGGCACCCTGGCCCTCCAGCCCGAAGTCGAGCAGCCCCTCGTCCTCACCCATCCCGCGACCCGGGCCCGCTCGCTGCTGCTGGGCTCCATGGCCGTCCGCCACGTCGTCGGTCTCACCTCGCAGGAGTCCAGCAACCTGCTGGCCGAACTCCTCGCACACGTGACCAGTCCCCGGTACATCTACTCCCACCAGTGGAAGGCCGGTGACCTCCTGGTCTGGGACAACCGGGCCGTCCTGCACACCGCCTCGCCCTGCGACAGCTCCCGGAACCAGCGGCTCCTCTACCGCGCCGCTGTCCGGTGAGAACGGCCAGCCCGGCCACCGCGGCACGGCCCACGGCCGGAACCCGCATCCCGGTCCGCCCCTGGTCACTAGGGTCTGCGCATGACTGAGAAGGTCCCCCTGAAGGAAGCCGCGATCAACGCGGAACGCGTCACCCGAATCGGCCACGAAATCCAGGCGGTGTGCCCCGCTTTCGACGCCGACCAGTTCGCGCGTGAGGTGATCGCGGATCTCCCGCCACTGGCGCTCAAAGCACGGATCGCGCGTACCAGCGCGGGCCTGCACAAGCACCTACCCGTATCCGGAGCACAGGCGATCGACGTCCTGCTCCGGTCACTGCCCGCCACTCCGGAAGAGGCGGGCATCACCACGGACTTCGGCCTGCACCTCTACTCCCCGCACTCCGACTACGTCGCCCGGTACTGCCGCACTCACGACAACCTCACCAGCTCGCTGGACGCCCTCGCGCGAATGACCCGCTACTTCACCGCGGAGGACGCTGCCCGGTACTTCATCGCCGACTTCCCCCAGGAGACGATGGCGACCGTCAACGGCTGGGCGCAGCACCCTGATCACCGGGTCCGGAGGTTGGCCAGCGAGTCCACCCGTCCCACCCTCCCGTGGTCCATCCGCATCCCCCTCGCGATCGACGCAGCCATGCCCGTCCTCGACCAGCTGCACACCGATCCCAGCCGGTACGTGACCCGCTCCGTCGCCAACCACCTCCACGACATCAGCGCCGAGCGCCCTGACATCGTCCTTGCGACACTGCAGCGCTGGAAGGACGCCGGGCGCGCCACCGGCAAGGAGTTCGAGTTCATCGCCCGCGAAGCCCTCAGGACCCTGCTGAAGACCGGAGACACCGCCGCCTACGAGTTCCTCGGATACCCGGCCGAGCCGCCCATCACCCTGCCCTCCCTCCACCTGGAGCGGCATGAGCTACGCGAAGGCGAGACCTTGGCCTTCACCGCGGAACTGTCCGCCACTGCGCCGGCGAAGCTCCGCGTGAGCTACGTCATTTCCTCCACCACCCTGACCGGAAGCCAGAGGAAGAAGGTGTACTTCCTCAAGGACACCAGCGCGGAAGCCGGACAGGCCCTGAACCTGTCAAAGGCCCACCGCGTGCGGACCACCGCGACCAACACGATCCGGCCCGGCACCCACACCCTCACCCTCCAGGTCAACGGCCGCCGCTTCGCGCCCACCAAATTCCAGGTTCTCGAACCGTGACACCGACCGCCATAGGCAGGGCCGCGGCTACGGTCACGGCCCATAGCGCGGCCCATCCCCGAAACGACCCCGTGCACCGGGCGAGCCGTCCGCTCAGACCGGCCCGGTGCACACCCCCGCGCCCGCCTCCGTACGGTCGCGGTGGTCCGCGATATCACCCGCTGTCACGGTCGGGCGTTGGGGTCAGCGGTCGTGATGGCCGTAGGCCGCGAGGATTTCACTCTCGCTCTCACCCCGATGGAAGAGGTGCCAGTGCATGTGCTTCGACTCCTGGTAGAGGCCCAGATTGGTGTTGACCGAGCACGCGCCGTGCTCCTTCTCCACCATGGCCGCGACCTCTTGGACCACGGCCAAGACCTCGGCGAGCAGATCAGATCCGGCGCTTCCGAGGTTCGTGAGGGACGGGACGTGCTCCTTGGGGATCACCACGATATGCACCGGGTAGGACGGACGGGTGTGGTGGTAGGCCAGGACACGCTCCGTCTCCACGACCCGTTCGACTTCGACCCGGCCGCTGAGGACCTGGTTGCAGTAGAAGTCGCTGACCGCCGCACCTGTCGTCACAGTGAGCCGCCTTCGTCGTCAGGGTGTGATTGGACGCCACGGTACTGCCCTACGACGGCCAACACCGCACCTCCGTCAGGGCAGTACCGATCGCACACCAGTACTCATCTCGCCCCGCGGAGGGCCAGGCTCTCTCCGTCGTACAAGGCCTGGGCGACGAGGCCCTCACCCACCGCTTTCCGCCCCTGGCCTCGGCCTTCGGACGAGCCGCGCAACCCACTGAAGGAGACCACCGCTTGAACACCACACCCCGGCTTCCCGCTCGGCTGGGAAAGGGCGACCGGATCGGCATCGTCACCCTCTCCGCCCCCGAACCTGCTGCCGACCCGGCCGCCTTCGAGCGCGGGGTCGCCGCGCTCATGGCCCGAGGGTTCGAGCCGGTCCTCGGCGCCCACGCCTTGGGCCGGTCCGGGTATCGGGCCGGCAGCACCACCGACCTCCTGGACGATTTCCACGCCATGATCGCCGACGACACGATCGCGGCGGTGGTGTGCGCGGGCGGCGGCAAGAACGCCAACCGGCTCCTGTCCGGCCTGGACTACCCGCTCATCGCCGCGCACCCGAAGGCGATCGTCGGGGTCAGCGACCCCAGCCTCCTCCTGAACGCGATCACCGCCCGCACCGGGCTCGTGACCGTCCACGGGCCGTCGGTGATGTGGGACTGGGCGCAGGACGGGCCTGCCAAGACCTTCGAGCACTTCACCGCGGTGCTGTCCGGACGGCCCGACGCGGCCCGGATCGACGCACCCCTGACCTGGACGCGGGCCGGCGTGGCCGAAGGTCACCTGGTGGCCGGCTGCTTGTCCTCGCTGCGGTGCCTGCTCGGCACCCCGTGGGAGCCGCTCTGGGATGGTGCGCTCCTGGTGATCGAGGACGCCTTCAAGCCCACCGATCTCCTCGACCAGGCCCTGACCCACTTCCAGGACTGCGGTGTCCTGGACCGGATCGCCGGACTGATCGTCGGGGAGAGCGTGGGCTGCGAGCCCACGGCGGGGATCACGGTCGCGCAGATGGTCGACGAGGTGTGCCGGGACTACGGGTGGCCTCTGGCCCACGGGCTTCCGTACGGGCACACCCCGCTCAAGGTCACCCTGCCCATCGGGGCAACAGCCCGCCTGGACGCGGACGCCGAGCGCCCGCTCACGCTCACGTCCCCATGGACCGCTACCCGACAGGAGTCGCGATGACCACCAGCGTCCGAAGGAACTCCCGCAGGAGGCCGTGATGATGCTGGAGAAGGACCCCAAGGCGTTCCCGCCCGCGCCTCCGGCGTCGCTGGATGATGCGCGTGCGGTGCTGGAGGCCGACTGGTCGGCGTTCACCCGCATCGGCCGTATGAGCGACCACTGGGACCGGCCCGGATGGACGGCCGGTCACCACGCCTACTACTGGATGGTGACCTTCGCCGGCGCCAGCGGGCTGGTCGATGAGGCACTCTCCTGCCAGAACGCCCTGGCCGAGCTCGCAATGGACCCGGTGCCTGCGGACGGTCTCCACATCACCATGGCCAAGATCGGGAACCGTGACCAGGTCACCGGCCCCCAGCTGGGCGCTCTGGCCGGGGTCGTGCGCGGCACTCTCGGACGCCCTTTCCGGCTGCTAGCCCATCCGATGGCCGGGTCACGGGGCGCGATCCGGTTCACGCTCACGCCGTGGACGGAGCTGGTGGCGCTGCATGCGGCCCTGACGCAGGCCGGAGCAAGGGCAGGCGTGCCGGGAGGCCGAGGAACGCCTCTTTTCCGTCCTCACCTTGGCATTCTCTACAACAACCGTGACCGCGAGGCCGCCACTCCCATCCAGGCTGTTGCCGCACTGCGTAGCCGTTCACCCGTCGAGCTGACGGTGAACGCGGTGCAGCTGGTCGAGCTCCGCCGGGACGCACGCGCATACAGGTGGGACACCCTGCACGAGCTCGCGCTGGACGGTGCCGTGCAGCCGTAGTCGGGGAGCCGGTCACGCGCCGACTTCGCGCCCGCAAGGCGCGAGCTCGACCTGTCCGACAGCGGCCCGATCCAACCTGCGAGCGCCCGCCTCACGGTCTACGGACGCAGACCCAGTCCCCACCATCGCCCATGCCCACAGCCAAGAAGCCTTGGACCAGACGGCCCGCGGTCCGAAACGACCCGGCACACCATCCACAAGGGATTTCCCAAGGACCGGCCCCGCACCATCGGGTTCAGGCCAACCTCTCGTCTGCGCCGGCCTGGGAAGCCGGCGGCAGCCGGAAACGATCAGCGGCCATGGGAGGGGCCTCCGCGTCGCAAGGTCGGCCAGATCGCGCTGCTCCTCCCACCGGCCTGCGCTGTACTCACTGCCTCCACCTCATTCGCTCAGCAACCGCCACCTCCACAACCCGAGGAGGCGGCCTCCAACACGCCCTCCCGGAGGACCCCATGCATCCCACCCAGATCCCCCTTGCACCCCGAACCGTGCCCAGGCATCCCAAGAACAGCTGCGGTACCCCGCGCGCTCTGCTCCAGCACCACGCCGACGACGCGGCCGTTCAGAACCACCGCTCACCACGACCGGATACGGGGCGAAGCGAATGACCACACACAAGGACCCGGCACCGCAGGACGCGGCGGCGCAGAGCGTCTCGGACTCCGAGCGGCTGCTGTTCGGCGGGGAGCTCGCCTACGACGTCGGCTGGGACCAGCACGAGGGTGCCTGGCTGAAGCTGGGCCTGTGGACCATGGCCAAGGCCCTGCCCAGCATGGCCGCCACCGGCCTGAAGCTCGCCCATCTCGCGGACGCCCGCGCCCTTCGCGTGGTGCTCGGCGCCGAGGTCGGACGCGGCATCACCCAGGCTGTCGGGCTGGTCGCGGTCAACAGCGTCCTGGGCCACATTCTGGCCGGCGGTACGACGAACGACCGCCTGGCCCGGGCCGTGCCGGCACTCGTTGTGGTCGCGCTGACAGCGCTGCTGGGCTCGCTCCTTCGGTCCGCGTCGACGGCGGCGACCGGTGAGCTGGAGCCGAAGGTGCAGCGGGTCGCAACGGAGCGCTACTTGGGGCTGGTCCACCAGGTCGAGCTCTCGGCGATCGAGGACGACGAATTCCACCGCCTCCTGGATGCCGCCCGCTACGGCGCCGACTCCGCCCGCCGGATGATCCGCTACTGCACCAACACCCTCAACTCGGGGATCTCGCTGATCGCGGCGGCGGGCGTGCTGACCGTGCTGCACATCGCGCTCCTGCCTCTGCTGGTCCTGATGACGTTGCCGAGCGCTTGGAGTTCGCTGACGATCTCCAAGCAGCGCTACATCTCCTTCCACACCTTCGTGCAGCACGCGCGGGCTGGACACCTGCTGGGGCAGCTGCTGACCCAGCGCGAAGCCGCCGCCGAGGTCCGGGTCCACGGCGTCGGTCCCTTCCTTCTGGAGCACTTTAGGGAGATGGCCGAGACCAGCGAGCGCGAGCAGACCCGCCTCGCACGCAACGCGGCCCGGATCGGACTGATCGCCGACGCAGGATCCGGCGCCGCGACCCTGCTCACGTACAGCGCACTCGGACTGCTGCTGTGGAGCGGGAGGATGGACCTCGCTGTCGCCGGCACCGCGGTCCTCGCCATCCGCACCGGCGCCTCCAGCCTCGACGGGCTCGTCCTGCAGATGGCAGATTTGCACCAAGAGTCACTCTTCGTAGCGGATTTCGATCGTCTCTGTGTGGAGGCGAAGGCGCGGGCGATCCCGGCGACCGGCGAGGACCTTCCCGAGACCGTGCGGGAAGTCCGCTTCGAGAAGGTCACCTTCACTTACCCGGGCAGCAGCGGCGAAGTGCTGGAGCCGACCCTGCGGGAGGTGTCCCTGTCCTTCCCCATGGGCAAGGTCATCGCCCTCGTCGGGGCCAACGGATCCGGCAAATCCACGTTGATCAAACTCCTTGCCGGCCTGCACCTGCCCGACGAGGGCGGCGGCACGATCTGGTGGGACGGCGTCGATGCCGCCAAAGCCGACCGCAACCAGATCTTCGCCCGTATCGCTCTGATGTCGCAGAGCTTCTTCAGGTGGCCGTTTACGGTGAGGGTCAATATTGGCATCGGCAGGCCCACCGTCCCCATCGAGGACCAGGCGGTGCACGAGGCGGCGGCCTTCTCCGGAGCCAGCCGCTTCATCGATGCCCTGCACCGCGGCCTCGGCACGCTCCTCGGACGCGGCTACAAGGGAGGCAAAGACGCCTCCGGCGGGGAATGGCAGATGCTGGGGATCTCCCGATCTGTGTACAGGCACGCGAAAATCCTGGTGGTCGACGAGCCGACCAGTGCCCTCGACGCGGTCGCTGAGCAGCGGGTATTTGATCAGATCCGTGCGCTGGCGGCGGAGACGGGCCAGACGATCGTGCTCATCACTCACCGTCTCCATTCGGTGCGCCACGCGGATGTCATTCACGTCATGAAGGACGGCCAGGTCGCCGAGTCGGGCAGTTTCTCGGAGCTGATGGATGAGGCCACCGGTACGGGGGACTTCCGAACCGCTTACCTCGTACAGGCCTCCGCGTTCACCGACAGCCTGCCCGGCCAGCGTGATGCCACCACCGGCACCAAGACCGTCGGCCGGGGGTGACCACGCTGACGGACAGGCCTGGGCGCGCACTCGCCCCGGTGTCCGCAGCGGTTCGCCCCGGCCCTGGCCTGCGCCCTGGCGGATCACGCGGCGGGTGCCGCGTCCGAACCCGTCGCCGCCGTGACCATCAGGTACTTCAAGGAGGCCATCTCATGGGAGCTTTGACAGCCGACTGCCCGCAGTTCCGGGAGATCACGTTCGTGATCATCGACTTTGAGGGGACCACGCCCCGCGGGTATCCGCCCCAGCCGATCGAGGTCGCGGCCCTCGCCTTGTCCTTCCGGGCCGCGGGAGGGTGGGAGCGGACCGGGGCGTTCGAGTCGCTCATGAGGCCGCCCGCGTTCGCCCCGATCACACCGCTCGGGACCCGGCAGACCGGCATCACCGCCGAGATGGTCGCGGGCGCGCCCCCAGCCGGCGAGGCACTTGCAGCGCTGGATGCCCGCTTGACGGCTGGCCCGTATCTCCTGGTCGCGCACCACGCCAGCGTCGAGAGCGGCATGATCTTCCGCCATCGCGAGGCCTGCCCCGTGCTGGCCGCCACCGATCTGATCGACACGATCCCGCTGGCCAAGTACCTCCTGCCCGACCTCGGGAACTACAGGCTCGACACGCTCCTGGCCCACTACAAGATCCCCAGGCCCGCGGACCGGCACCGGGCGATGGCCGACGTCAAGGTCACCGCCGAGGTCTTTGGCCGGCTGATCGACGACGCCGACGCCACGGGCGCCTTCAAGACCCTCAGCGCCGTGAAGGAGACCGCGGGGTGCCGGGCCAAAGCCACGGAACCCGCCCAGAGCGGACTGTTCTGACCACCCCGGCCGCCACACGAGGAGGACCCCCGGGCCGGGACGCGGATCCAGGTCCGCCTTCCCGTATCAACAGCGGCGTTTCGGCCATCACCCCAGGGTGGCGGGACCCGCGCACGGAAAGGGTCGATGCACCCTGCACCAGGCCACGGCCCCGGCCGGATACGGAACCCCCTTCGGCTGGAACACGCACGTTCGATCATGCGGGTGTCGTCGTTGAACCCGACATCATCAGTCCCACGACAACAACCCCTCAGCACAAGAGCAGTTGACGCCTCACACAGCCGCGCACACCGGGCGCGCTAATCCCCTGGCGAGGCCGGCAGTTCACGCCACGCACGCAACCCTGCCTTCCCTGACACCGCCCCCGCACCGGCCCCAGTGCCGGACCGCACCGCGCTTCGCCCACCACCAATCCCCAGGAGTCCGGCATGACTGAAAACCCCGAGGAACCGCGCGGAACTGCCGCGCTCCTGGCTAACGGCGCCGGCCAGCACCTGGTCCGTCTCCGCGATGACGACAAGCCGCCGGCAGCCGGGGGCAGCCGCGCCCGGCTGAATGTCCTCGGTGTTCACCTCTACCTCGAGCGGGAGGACGGTCGGATCCTCCTCGGGCTGCGCCACCCCGACGTCGCGTTCGCAGGCCGGCACTACCACTTCTTGGCAGGGCACTGCGAGAGCGAAGGAGCGGTTGCCTGCTTGGTCCGCGAGGCGGAGGAGGAGGCCGGCCTCACCATCGACCCGGGGGACGTCGAGCTGGTGCACACCGTGCACATGGTCGACGAGGGCGGGGACGACCAGCCCCGGATCGGCCTCGTCTTCCGGGCCCGGACATGGGCGGGAGAGCCGCAGCTCCGGGAGCCGGACAAGTGTCTGGAGTGGGTGTGGGCGGACCCGGCCCAGCTGCCCGAACCCGTCGTCGCGTACACGCGGACCGCGATCGAGGCGATCGGCCGCGGCGTGCCGTACTCCGAACTGGGATGGTCGGCATGAAGCCCTCCCCCGGCTCCCCGGCCGCGGCGACAGGGGGTGACGTCAGGCCTTCGTTGTGGCGGCACCGCGACTTCCGCTGGTACCTGACCGGGCAGAGCGCCAGCGTGGCGGGCAGCTCGATCAGCTCCATGGCCCTGCCGGTACTGGCCGTCCTCGAACTCGACGCCACGCCCGGCCAGGTCGCCATGCTCGCGTTCCTCGGCCAGCTCCCGCCCGCGCTCCTCGCCCTGCACGCGGGGGCGCTCGCTGACCGGTACGCCAAGCGCAAGCAGATGATCACCGGTGATCTGGTCAGCGCTGCGGCGCTGGCGACGGTCCCGGTGGCCGCGGCCCTGGGGACGCTGAGTCTGGCGCAGCTCATGGCCGTCGCCGCCGTGCAGGGCGCTGCGGGGGTACTGCACGACGCGGCGGCGATCAGCTTGCTGCCGGGGCTGGTCGACCGGTCGCTGATCCAGCGGAGCAACAGCCGCGTCGGCGCGCTGTTCGCGGTGGCGGCGACCGGCGGCAGCAGCCTCGGCGCCGCCCTGACCGCACTGCTCGGCCCGGCCCGGGCCCTGCTCGGCGACGTCGGCTCCTACCTGTTCAGCGCCTGGTGCACGGCCAGGATCCAGGCCCGCGAGAGCGTGCCGGCGCCAGCCGCACGGCGCCGGCTGGGGGCGGAGATCGCAGAGGGCTGGAGGTACGTTCACGGCGATCCCCGTCTTTCGGTGCTCACGTGGGTCAACGCGACGACGTCCCTGGCGCTGGCCATCCTGAACACCTTGTGGGGCCTGTACCTGCTGCGATCCTTGGCGATGCCCCCGGCCGTCTTCGGTATGGTCCTGGGCTTCGGAGCCCTCGGCGCGGCCACCGGGGCCCTGTCCGCCCCGGCCGTCGCGCGTCACGTCGGGCCCGGGCCGATGATGCTCGGCGCGCTCGCACTCACCCCGCTGACGCAGATCCCGCTGCTGCTCGCGTCCCCCGGCACCGGCTGGGAGATCACGATCGGCGCCACCCTGTTCGTCCAGCTCGCGTGCGCGGGGGCGGCCGGAACGACCCAACGTTCGATCAGGCAGATGATCACCAACCGGAGCATGCAGGCCCGGATGCAGTCCGTGAGTACCTGCCTGACCTCCGGGGCCCGGCCACTGGGCGCACTGCTCGCCGGCGGCCTCGGCACTGCGGCCGGAGTCCGGCCCGCCCTGGTCACCGGTGCCCTGCTGCTCGTCGTGCCGCTCGTGGTCCTTGCCCGTTCGCCGCTGCGCGGCCTGCGACAGATGCCCGAAACTCCGGACCCACCCGACGTCCCCGACACGGTCGTACCCGCTCCCGGGCCGGCGGCAGCCACAGACGCCAGCCGGGAACGTTCGATGGACGGAGGAGCCCCATGAGCCGGCCGACCAGCCGGAACACCGAAACGGAACCCACCGCCCGTGCGGCGGCAGACCTGGGCTCCGCGGCCGGTCGGGCGGAGATGGTGGCCGGCCTGGAGGATTCCGGTGACCTTACGGCCGGACCGGTCCGTGACGCACTGCTCGCGCTGCCACGCGAGGTGTTGATGCCGCAGGCGTACGTGCGCCGCTCGGCCCCCGACGAGACGCCACCGCACTGGGAACTACTGGACTGGGCGCGACCCGAGGACAGGGACGAGCTGCGGGCGCTGCTCCACAGCGGGGGCAGCGTGCCGGTCCAGCACGCCGGTGAACCGCTCCTCGGGCGGGTCCCCGGCCCCCGGTCCGGGGGTTCGATGACCGCGATGTCGAGCACCATGGGCATGACCGCGCCCCTGCTCACCCTCCTGGACCTGAAGCCGGGCAAGCGCTTCCTGGACGTCGGCACGGGCGCCGGAGTCACCGCCGCCGTGGGGTGCTTCATCTGCGGCGACGCGGGCGTCGTCACCCTCGACATGGACGCGCACGTGGGTGATGCCGCACGAGCCCGCCTCGCCGCCCTCGGGTACCGGCCCGCCGTGGTCACCGGCGACGGGCGAGAGGGCTGGCCCGGCGGGGCGCCGTACGACAGGATCTTCGTCTCCTTCGGCCTACCCCATGTCCCGCCCGCGCTGGTGGCGCAGCTCGCGCCGGGTGGCCGCGCGTTGATGACGGTGGGCGCCACGTCGCCGTCCTGGCCCGGCCTCGCCGTCATCAACAAGACCGCGACCGGACAGGTGCGGGCCGAGCTGCGCGCGGTGGAGTTCGGGCACCGCGCCGGCGCCGGCTTCGACCAGGTGTTCCTGTCGGCCACATTCCGCAAACGGATCGCCACCGAGGACGGCCTGCGGACGCAGGCCAGCCGCCTCGAACCGCCGCCGGTCACCGACCGGGGCTTCTGGACGGCGCTCGGCGCCATGCGGCCCGGCCTCGTCCGTGACTTCGCCGCCGACGACCTGACCATCGGCGCACCCGCTTGCGGATCCTGGATGCGGGCGCGCCCGGCCGGACACCGCCGATGGGAGATCACTGTGGCCGGGCCCCGCGACATCTGGGAAGAGCTCCACGACGTCGCCGCCCTGTGGCGCACGGCCGGATCCCCCACCGCATACCGCCTCGAGTTCGCCGCCGACGGTACCCAGTGGGTGACCAGCCGCTGCGCGACCCTCACTTGGACTCTCCCCACCTCTTCACCCACCCCTGGAGACGACGCATGACCAGCAGTTCCGGTGAACCGGCCGCCGCCGTCCCGGGGGAGGCGCTCTTCGGTACGACGGCCGTCGACTACTCCCGCTACCGGCCTGGCATCCCGGACGCTGCAGTGCGCCTGCTCGCCGCGACCCTGCACGGCGTGCCCGCCCCCGCCCTGCTCGACCTCGGGACCGGCACCGGGCAGGTGCCGCGCGCGCTGCTGCCCGCTCTCCCGCGACTCGCCCGCATCGACTTGGTCGACGTCAACCCGGCCATGCTCAACCAGGCGATGTCCGAACTTCAGCCTCTCCTCGAAGGACGCACGGCCACGGCCTTGGCCGGCGCCGCCCACACCTTCGCTCCCCAACAACCCGAAGCCCGTGCCGATTTGATCACCATCTGTCGCGCCTTCCACTGGATGGACCGTCCGGCCGTTTTGGAGATGGCCGACCGGGTGGCTGCCCCGCACGCCGTCGTGGCGGTGATGGGCGACGGCAGCCTGTGGACCCACAGGGCCGACTGGACGACCGCCCTGAAGGAACTGATCCAGACCTACCTGGGCGAGTCCCGGCGTGCGGGCATCACCGGTACCTACACGCAGCCGGCGCGCTCCTACGAGGACGACCTCGCCGCCTCGCCGTTCAGTGACGTGCGCGAGTACCGGTTTCCGATCACCCGGGCGTGGCGCCCTGAGAGCGTCATCGGCTACCTGCGCAGTACCAGCTTCGCCCGCCCCGACCATTTCGCAGACCGGCTTCCGGCATTCGAAGCCGAGGCCCGTGACCTGCTCGTCGCGTACGCCAAGGGCGGGATCCTGCGCGAGGACGCCGTCTTCACCGTCCTGACGGCCCGCCGGCCCAAGGCCGCGTCATGAGTGGCCCGCAGCGACACCGCGAACCCGTCGACGTTCACCTCATCCTGCGCCGCGACACGGATGTGGGACCCGAGGTTCTGCTCTCCCGCCGCGCCGGCGACGTCTACGCATCGGGCATGTGGCACCTCGTCTCAGGTCATATCGACGGCCCGCACGAGGACATGCGTACCGCGCTGATTCGCGAGGCCCAGGAAGAGGCCGGGATCACCATCGACCCGGCGCAGGTCCGCTACGCGCTCACCGTGCACCACCGCGGTCCAGGCGGCCGAAGCCGAATCGGAGCGTTTTTCGAGGTCATCGCGTGGCAGGGCATCCCCGCAGTCCGCGAGCCGGCCGTGTGCGACGCCATGGGCTGGTTTCCCCTCGACGCCCTCCCGGAGCCCATAGTCGCCTACTGCAAGGCAGGGCTGGACACCTACCGGGCCGGAGAAGTGATGGCCCTCCACTTCCAGGAACCCGGAGACCCGATCGCCTACACCCCGGCTCTCGACCGCCGCCGTGGCCTTCCCTCCGCGCTCGGACCAGCCGGCCCCGTCGGACCCGAGAGTGCGGTGCGGGAGTTCGCCGAGCAGGCCGTCGGGCGGATCAGGACCTGGACGGACCTCTCCTGGACACGGGAGGCCAGCCGCGTGTGGCAGGCCGACGGCGTGGGAGGCGGCGTCTGGTTCGTCAAGATCCATCAAAACGACCGGTTCCACCAACGGGAGGTGGACGCCCTGCGCGGCTGGGTCTCCCGCCTGGGCGCGGCCGCCCCCCGCCAGGTGGCAGCCGAGCCGGCGCTGCGTGCCGTCGTCATCACCGCGGTCCCCGGCGACTCCCTGCACGGCGCCGTCCACCCGCCGCAGGAAGAGCAGCTGATCTTCCACCGGATCGGCCGGCTCGCGGCCGCCATCCACGCCAGTGCCCCGGCCCGCCCGGCCACCGGCCCGGTACTGCCCCTGGGGAAACTCGAGCGGCACCTGGACGGCGCGCGCCTGCTCCTCTCTCCAGGGGACGAGGAGTTCGTGAAGGCGGTGGTCGGGCGGGCCGCCGGCCTGCCGGCACTGGCCACGGTGCCAACTCACGGGGACTTCCAGCTGAGGAATCTTCTCTGGGACCCGGCCGCCAAGACCTTGCACGTGATCGACTTCGAGCGGAGCGAGGAAGGCCCCGGTGTCCGGGACTTCGTGCGCCTGGCCGATGCCTGGCATGGCCGGCCCGATCTGTTCGAGGCCCTGATCGAGGGATACGGGCGCCCGCTCACCCCGGCCGAGGAGCAGTACATGGAGGTCCTGGCGGTCCTGGACTCGGTGTCAGGAATCGCTTATGGCGCCGCCAACCACGATCCGGAGCTCATCGAGCGCGGCCGCCGCGCCCTGGCCCGGCTCCGTGCCGCGGTCCGCCCGTGAACAGCACACCATCCACCGCACCCGACCCGATGAGGAGCAGCACCGTGGCGTACGTCCACCAAGGCGAATGGGACCGGCACTTCGCCGGAGGTCAGGGATTCCGTCCCCTCGGTGATGTCGAGCGTGCCCTGCTCGCCGAGCACGTCCCCACGCCGGCCGGCGGCGGGAAGGCTCTCGATGTGGGCTGCGGAACCGGTGAACTCGCCACCTACACGGTGTCGCTCGGCTACACCGTGGACGCCGTCGACTTCGCGGCCAGCGCCATCGACCGCGCCCGCCAGGAACACCCCGACCTAAAGGGGGCGCGGTGGATGCGGCTGGACATCGAGGACGACGATCCCGCCGACCTGGACCCAGAAGGCTACGACCTGATCACGCTCCGCCTGGTGGCCCCGTTCCTGAAGAACCGCACGGGCACCCTTCACGGGCTCGGGGAGCGGCTGCGGCCCGGCGGCGCGCTGGTCATCATCACCCCGACCAGCGACCAGACCCCGGAAGGCCGGCGGGACATCGCCCTCGACGAGGCCGAGATCAGCGAGATTTCCGCAGGCTGGGAACAGGCCGTGCGACTGGACGCCGAAGGCCTTGCCGTTCTTGTCCTGCGGGGCGGCTGCCACTTGGATACCCGTGCGGTGGAGAAGCGGCCGCCGACCGGCCACGCGCTGACCGGGGCTGTTGCCGTGGTCACCGACACCTCGGGGCGTGTCCTGTTGGGCCGCTCGACCCGCGGCATGTGGGAATTGCCCGGAGGTAAACCAACCGGGTTCGAGGATTTCGCGTCGGCCGCGGTGCGGGAACTTGAGGAGGAGACGGGCCTGCGGGCTGAGGTGTCCGATGCGCACGTGGTGGCGGTGCTGGTCGACGACAGCCACGGCGTGCCGCGCCTGACCGCAGTGGTCCGCGTGACCGCCGTATCGGGAACGCTCACCAACCCAGAAGAGCGGCTCTTCGAACGCTGGGAGTGGCTCTCCCTCCACGCTCTGGCCTGTCTCGGGGATGTGTTCGCGCCGGCCGCGGCCGCGCTGGATGCGATCTGGCCCGGCATCATCCCCGGCCTGCCCGCCGTGCACGCCTACCCGATCGCCGGCACCCACCCGCCCGTACCCGGGGAGCCCGCGGAGGCCGTCCGGCTGCGCAACAAGATGGCCGACGCGGTCATCGCCGCCGGCTGGGCACCGACCGCGTCCGTCCAGGAAGCCCTCCGTACGGTTCCCCGGCACCGGTTCACCCCGGAGACGAACCTGCGAACCGCCTACGACGACGATCTGGCGGTCGTCACCCGCCGCGACGATACCGGCCAGGCCATCAGCTCGGTGTCCGCTGCATGGCTGCAGGCCGACATGATCGAAAGCCTCCACCTGCCGCCGGGCGCGCATGTGTACGAGGCGGGCTCCGGCGGCTACAACGCCGAGCTCCTCGCCCACGTCGCAGGGCCCCACGGCAGGGTCGTCACCGGCGACATCGACCCGTACGTCGTGCACCGCACCCAGCGGTTCACCGCGGAGGCCGGCAGCGGACGGGTGACCGCCTTCCAGGGCGACGCGGCCCTCGGCGCGCCCGCCCACCTGGTACCCCGGGGCGGCTTCGACGGCATCATGATCACCTACAACGTGTGGGACATCCCGCCCGCATGGCACAGCCAGCTGGCGCAGGACCGGTACCTCGTACTGCCCCTGGAAATCCACGGGTACACGCGTGCGATCGCCTTCCAGCGCGAAGGCGACGTCCTACACGCGAGAAAATCCACTCATTGCGGGTTCGTTCGGGCGCAAGGCTCCGACGCGCGGGCGGACCGGCCCGCTGCTCTCCTGGGCGGGGAACTGCTGCTGCGGTGCGAAGACGCCCGCCCGGTGGACGCCGGGGGCCTGGACGAGGCGTTGCGGGGCCCACGCCACGAGGTCGCCACCGCAGTGACCGTGCGCTCCGGCGAGTACTTCGGGTCCCTTCAGCTGTTCGCGGCCACGACTTTGCCAGCGTTCTGCCGTCTGGCGGCCACCGTGGACAAGGGCACCGGCGTCACCCAGATCGGGAAAGGCGCCGACGTACCGGCGCTCCTCAACGGCACCTCGCTCGCCTACCTCATCTACGTCCACCGGGGCGGGGACAACCCGCAGGATGAGGAGTGGGAGTTCGTTGTCCACGCCTTCGGCGAGCAGGGCCCGCGGATCGCACGGCAGCTGGCCGCGACGGTACAGGCCTGGGACACCAACGTGCGCGGCGCGGACGATCCGGCCCTGAGCGTCCATCCGGCGGGCACCCCCGACCACAGGCTGCCTCCCGGCGATGTCCTGGACCGCAAGCACTGCAGGCTGGTGTTCCAATGGCCGGGACGCGACGCCCTCCTCCCGGCCCCCGCCCACCCGCCGGCCACGCCCGCTCTGCTCCCGGAGCCCCGGTGATCGTCTGGATCAACGGCGCGTTTGGCGCCGGGAAGTCGACCCTGGCGGCAGGCCTCCACACGGCACTGGCGCCGGCGGTGGGAGCGGACGGCTTCGCTGCGCGGGCCGTCCCCGGGGTCGAACACGCCGCCACTGCATGGCTGCACACCGCCGCCCACGTCATCGACACCACCACCCTCACCCCCGGACAGACCCTCCAAGCCGCTCTCGCCCACCTCTTCCACACCAGCACCTGACCGGAGACCCGCCACCTTGACCACCCTCACAGCCCGAACCGTCCGGCTCGGCACCCGGCCCAGCCCCATGGCCATGGAACAGACGGACCGGTTCGCCCACGCCTTCCGCTCGAAGTACCCGGACATCACCCTCGACATCTGCAAGATCACCAGCGAGGGCGACGCGCACCACGGACCCTTGTCCCAGATCGGCGGCAAGGGCGCCTTCACCCGCCGCGCCGACGAGCACCTCCTCGCTGGGCAGGTGGACGTCACCATCGCCTGCGCCAAGGACCTGCCCAGCCCCCACGACCGGACACCGGGCATCACCGTGGCCGCCGTCCTGCCTCGTGAGGACGCCCGTGACGTCCTCGTACTGCCGGCCGGGCATCCGCGAGCAACCCTCGCTGAACTCCCGCCCGGCACTCGGGTCGGCACCAGCGCGCCCCGCCGCGCAGCACTCCTCCACGCCCTCTACCCCAAGCTCACGGCAGTCCCGATCCGCGGCAACGCCGATGGGCGGCTCGCCCGCCTGGACAGTGGAGAGCTCGGGGTGGACGTGATGATCGCCGCGCTCGCCGGCCTGCGCCGCCTCGGCTTCGCCGACCGGGCCGGCGAGATCCTCGACCCGACGCTGTGGCTGCCCGCCGCGGGCGCCGGGATCGTCGTCGTCGAGCACCGCGCCGGCGATGCCGCCACCGCCGAGCTCCTCGCCCCCCTCACCCACCCCGCCACACGGATCCTCCTCGACGCGGAGCGAGCCGTCCTGGCAGGGCTTGAAGGGGGATGCCTCACCGCGGCCTCCGCCCACGCCACTCTCGAGGACGGACGCGTGACCGTTCACGCGACCGTCCTCGACCCCGCCGGCGGCCCTGCCCTGCGCACCGACTCCTCGGGCCCCGCCGACCGCGCGGCCGCCGTCGGCCGCAAGGCGGCCCAGGGTCTCCTGAACGCGGGCGCGGCCCGCCTCCTCGCCGTCACCCCCGAATAGACCGAACAAGAACAGGCGGGACCGCGACCCCCAGGATCCCGGCCCGCCTGCTCTCCCCAACCATGGAGAAGGTGATGGAGCAACCTTTCGCACCGCCCCGAGCTCCCCAGGAGCAGCATCGGATGAGGCAAGCCCACCGGTCGGCGGCGCAGGCATTCCTCATGCCCGCGGCATCCGGGCCCGAGTCCTGGGGGTGGCAGGGCCGTACCATCAGCCGCCGAGTCGGCGACCGGTGGCTGCGTGTGGTCTCCCAGCCTCTGAACAAACCCACCGGCAGGCTGTGGGACGGCGCGGCGGCCGCCGACGCGAGCCTGCCGCGGACCATCCCCAGGCCGAGGCTCCTAGACGTCATCGACTGGACCGCGGGCGGCCACCGCTACCGGGCCGAGCTGTCCGAGCTCGTGCCCTGGCCGGTCCTCCAACGCGGCGGGCCCGTCCTGGAGCGCGAGGCCGACCTGCCGGACGGGTGGTGGGCTGAGCTCCGAGCCGCCCTGACGACCCTGGCAACGGTCTCAACCGACCGGGTCTCCGTCCGGCAAGGGTGGATCGACCGGAACTTCGCCACCTACCTCGGCATCCCCCCGATCCAGATCACCGCGTGGGTGACCGGTCACGCAGACCTCCACTGGGCGAACCTGTGCGCAGACCATCTGGCCGTCTTGGACTGGGAATCCTGGGGCGCCGTCCCCGCCGGCTACGACACCGGCCTCCTTCACGCGTACAGCCTGACCGTCCCCGTCACCGCTGCCCGGATCCGCCGCACTTTCGCCCACATCCTCGACACCCCGGCCGGTAGGACTGGGGAACTGGTCGCTCTCGCACAGCTGCTCCAAGTCGCCGCTCGCGGAGGACACCCCGAACTCGCCCCCCATCTGGCCCGCCGCGCTGAGCAGCTGACCGGCGCGCCCGTCCCATACAGCCCAGCCTGAACACCACTATGGATTTGGGCAGTTGGCAGTGCCGATAGCCCATCCTGAGGAGGAATGCGTGCTACGGCCCCGCATCGACGTCGTACTGCTCACCATGAACGACCGACCCGAAGAGGAGACAGCCGCCCAGGCAACCCTCCTCGCGCAGACAGGAGTCGACCTGCGGATCTGCGTGGTCGGCAACGGCTGCACCCCGGAGATCGTCCCCGCCGGGGCCCTGACGGTCACCCTGGAGGAGAACCTGGGCATCCCCAGCGGCCGCAACGCGGGCGCCCGCGCCCTCGCGGAGGCCGGTCGGGCAGGCGAGTACCTGTTCTTCCTCGACAACGACGCGACGTTCCCCACCGACGATGTCCTCGCCCGCCTCGTAACCGAGGCGGAGCACCACCCCGAGGCGGGCTACGTCCAACCGCGCCTCACCGGCCCGGACGACACCACCACGCCACGGCGCTGGGTCCCGCGCCTGCGCACCAGTGACCCTGGTCGCCCGGGCACGATCACCACCATGACGGAAGGGGTCGTCCTGATCCGCCGCACGGCCTTCGACGCGGCCGGCGGCTGGGCGGACCCCTTCTTTCTGTTCCATGAAGGCCTCGACCTCGCACAACGCATCTGGGCCCGGGGCGCCACCGGCTGGTACGCGGCCGGCATCCGCATGCACCATCCCCTCACCAGCCCCACCCGCCACGTCCTCTTCAACCGGCTCGCCGCCCGCAACCGCGTCTGGGTGGCGTACCGCAACCTGCCCATCCCTCTGATCCCCCCGTACCTCGTGCTGTGGATGACGGCCACCGCGATCCGGGCCGTTCGAGCCGGTGGGGCCCGAGAGTCCCTGCGCGGGTTCCGCGAAGGGTGGGCCGGCCGCCACGAGCAGGATCGCCAACCCATGAGCTGGCGCACCGTACTCCGCCTCACCGCCGCGGGACGCCCACCGATCATCTGACGCCCGCCAGCCAGCCGCCATCGCACCCCGCCACTGAACTGGAGAACCTTGTGCCGCTACCGAACCTGCTCGCCGTCTTCGCCCACCCCGACGACGAGTCCCTCCTGGCCGGCGGAGTTCTCGCGCAGCACGCCGCCGCGGACGCGGCGACCGCCGTGGTCACCGCCACCTGGGCCCCCGACAGCCACCGGGCCGGCGAACTCGCTGACGCCCTGGCCATCCTGGAGGCCGGGAAGCCACGGATGCTCGGCTTCGCAGACGCCCGCATCCCCGACTCCGCGCCCGGCCGGCCCCGGCTGTGCGACGCCCCACTGGATGAGGTGGTGGGGCGCATCGTCGAGCACATCCGCGCTGTGCAGCCTCAACTCGTTGTCACCCACGACGCCTACGGCCAGCTGACCGGTCATCCCGATCACATCCGCACTCATCAGGCCACCGTCCTCGCGTTCCACGCCGCAGGCCTCGAACACCGCTACCCGGATGCCGGAGCCCCGTGGCAGCCCGAGGCCCTGTACGCGGCCACGCACCCGCACTCAGGGGTGGGCCAGCTGGGCCCGCTGCTGGCATGCGTGGGGAAGAAGGTACTGAGCGTCCCGGACGAGCACATCACCGCGACGGTCGACGTGAGCGGCTGGCTCGAGCAGAAGTGGGCCGCGATCCTCGCGCACCGCAGCGAGGTCGCGCGCGAACGGCCCCTGCCCGGCATCCTTGCCCGCCTTCCCGAAGCCGACCGCAACCAGATCATCCAGACCGAGCACTTCACCCGCCTCACCCCCGGCCCCACGAAGGGCGACCCAGCCCAGTTGATCACCTGACGCCCCGGCCCCGTGCCAGCCACCCCTTCACCGCCCACGAGCAAGCACTCACCGATCGGAGAGAGATGACTACGACTTCTGCGCCCGACGAACTTCCCAGTGTGGCGATGACCGAGGATGCGTACGGGGCGCTGCGCGCCTCGGCCGCCCTGTGGGCCGGAACTTCCGTGCTGATCACCAACCAGCGAGGGCAGGTCCTGATCCAGCGCGTCACCTACCGGCCCACCCGCCTGCTGACCGGCGGCGCCGTCGACAAAGGCGAGTCCCCCGCCCAGGGCGCTGCCCGCGAACTGAAGGAGGAACTCGGCGTCACGGCGACCGTCACCCGCGGGCTGGCTGTCGACTGGGTCTCCCCCGCCGGCCGCACAGCGTCCCCCGCCGTGAAGTTCCCCGGCGAGCTCCTGCACGTCTTCGACGGCGGCGTCTGGGACGAGGACCAGATCGCGGCGATCCGGCCCGCACCGGGCGAGATCGAGGCCGTCGAGTTCGTCGAACCCGCTGACCTGCCCGCTCTGATGTCTCCGGGCGACGCCCGCCGCGCCCTGTCCGCGCTCCGCGCCCGCATCAACGCGGCCGGTCCCGCGTTCCTTCAGGACGGGCTCCCGATCGACCCCACCGTCCTTGACCGGGTCGGCGTCCTGCGCACCGCCCGAGCCTGTCACCACTTCCCCTTCCACCCCGGCCCCGTCCCCGAAGGCCTCACGGTCCGCCAGTCCTGGGCGTGGACCTTCGCCCCGGACGGGCGTGTCTTGGTGCTCCTCGAACCCGACACCGGCGCGGCCTGCCTGCCCGGCGGCACTCCGGAACCCGCGGACCACGCCGACCCCGAGACCACGTTGATCCGTAAAGCCCGCAAGGAAGCCGCCGCCGAGCTGGCCGGCACCCGGTATCTCGGGTACCTGTCCGACCCCGACGAACCCTGTGCGCGCGTCCGCTACGCCGCCGCCCTCATGAGCCTCGGCCCGGCCCCTGTCGATCCGGCCACCGGCCGTATCTACGTCCGGATCCTGGCCACCCCGGAGCAGGCCCTGGAACTCTTCGACTGGGGGCCATCCGCGGCCGAGCAGCTCCATGCGGTCCACCAGGCCCGCGTCCTCCTCGGCATTCCCCAGGCCGGTCGCCAGCCTGTCACCGAACTCAGCGTCCCCACCACCTGGTAGCTCAGCACCGCCCGAAGCGAAGCCAGCCGAATCGAGGAACGCCATGTCCGACGCCGTTCCCTCGGCCGACCAGCCGCTCAGCAAGAGACGATCCCATCGGGGCACCGTTTCCGGCCGGCGCGGCCGACAGCACCACCGCCCCGCCGGGCGAGGAGACACGCCCCACGAGGCGTGCGGGTCCGCACGCTGCCGACGAATCAAGGAGCCCTGTTGAACACGAACCCGCGAGATACCGTCGGTCCACTCATCCTGTCGACGTCCGCGGGAACCTGCTGGTCGACGACCGAAGGTCCGACCCGGCGGGCGCCTTCGCTCATCTCCGCCAGGGAGTTCTCAACCGGCTCCTTCACGCCCAGTCGCTCCTGCCCGCCGGCCTGCGCCTGCTGTTCATCGAGGGCTACCGCCCGCCTGACCTGCAACGGCGCTACTTCGAGGAGTACGCGGACGAGCTGCGCACGACCAACCAGGCCTGGACACAGGACCGGGTACACGAGGCCGCCAGCCGGTACTGGCTGTCGGTGAGCGGGCGCCCTGGATGGCCGCGCGCACGGTCGGCATTGCGGTGGGGGGCTCGCACGTCAGTCTACGGACGGTGCCAGAACCGGAGACGGCGGCCAATCCCTCCCCGTCGTTTCGGCTGGGGATCTCTGGTGTCGTGGACGGCCAGCAGGCGACCGTCCCGGTTCCGGTTCTGGTCGATTTCCGCCGGCGAGTAGCGGCGGGCCCAGCGGACGCGGCCGTCACGGATCCAGTAGTGAGACTGGCACGGGAGGGACCAGTTGCCGATCGAGGGGGTGAGAGAGGCGTTCTCGCCGTCGTAGGTGAGGGACCATTGGGCCGGGGAGAGCGGTGTGACGACTTCGTACCCGCATCCGCAGCAGCACAGGTGGCCGCAGGTGCGGTACGGGATCGAGATATAGAGCACTCCTGCGTCCATGGCCTGGGGGAAGGTCTCGGTGAAGACCGGGCGCAGGGTGTCTAGCGGGGTCACGGGAGGTCCTCGTTGGCGATCTCGTTGGTGATCAGTGAGTACGTGGTGTGGGCCTCGTCGGTGGCGTCGGCGTAGATGCCGAGGGAGCGTTTCCATCGGATGACGGCCAGGACGGCGTTGAGCGCGTTGAGGTCCGCGGTCTGGATGTTGCTTGCGTAGGCGTCGCGTTCGGGTGCTGGCCGGGGGATGCGCTCGCGGGGCGTGTCTCGGCGGCCGGGGAGGCTGGTGGTGATGCGGAGCAGTCCGCTGAGGCGGCCGTCGATCTCTTCGATGCCCATGCCGACGTCGATGAACGGCACGTCGTGGGCTTCGAGCCAGTCGATGATGGCCGGCTTGCTGACGGCGTCGTCAGAGGCGAGGAACACGAACGTCGCCCCGGTGAGGAGGTCGAGGTTGTCCTCGTCGAGGTACTGCGCGCAGGCGGTCACGCCCTGGTGCATGTTGGCGTAGATCGAGGCGAAGTGGGTCGCCTTGGGTGGGCGGGTGCGGAGGGTGTCGAGGGTGGGGGCGCCGGGTGCGCGGAAGGCGTTGTGGTTGTCGAAAGTGTCGCCGTCGATGAGGAGGATCGAGTCGACCTCGGTCTTGGCGACCTGGTCGAGGATGTAGCTGCCGCTGCCGCCGAGGCCGACGATCACGATCCGGTGGCCCCGGAAGCGGCGGTTGATAGCGGTGATGCCGGCGCGGGAGGTGGCGGTGTCGCGATAGGCGAAGGGGCTGTCGTCGTCGATCTCCTGCCACGCGGCGCCGGGGGTGGGCGTGGCTGAGGGGTCGAGGGCGTGGGCGTGGTCGGCGATGATCCGCGTGTACGCGGTGATCTTCGTGTACTGGTCGGGGTAGCCGTCCGGGGGCTTGCTGGAGAGCATGAAGTTCGCCTGCATGCCCTCGGCGATCACCCGGCTCTCGGGGGTGGCCAGGGGCAGGGGGTGGCCGTGCTCGGTGCAGGGGGTGGAGCCGCCGAACCAGATGCGGTGGTCGGTGCCGGAGACGAGGCGGTCTCCGCTGACGGTGATCGGGTGGGCGAGGAAGCCACGCTCAACAGTGCCGTTCTCGGTGACGTACGGGATCCGGACGATGATGTGGCCGGCGTGGACGGTGATGGCGTAGCCGTCGTCGATGAGGCGGGACAGGTCGGGGTCACGAGCGAGAAGTGCGGTAGACATCGAAGACCATTCCCTCCTTCACTCGGACGCTGTGGCCGGTGGTGAGGCTGCCTGTTCCGTGGCCGTCGTGTCCGCGGCTGTAGCGGACGGTGTAGGTGTCCTGGTCGTTCGGCGGCTGGCCGGGGTAGGCGAGGTCGACGACCTGCTCATACGCCATCTCCTTCGCCTCCCAGATGTGGGGGCGGGCGTTGACGATGATCGTGACGGGCTTAGGCCCGTGAGTGTCGTGGGACATGGGGTCCTCCTGAAGTGGGGAGCGCGTGTTCGGACTGTGGATGCCGGGGTACCCCGGCGCGCCGCTGCGGGGGTGGCGCGCCGAGTGCCCGGGGGGTTGTGGCGGGTCAGCGCCTGGGGAGGGCGAGAAGGTTGTTGGTCCATACGCCGTCGGCGTGGGTCCGCAGGTACTTCTCGCCCCGGGTGGGCGTCACCACGAGCACTTCCGTGCTGCGGCTGGCTGCGTCACTGGTGTAGGCCTTGCCGGCCTTGTTCTCGATCCAGTGGACGATCTCGGCCCGGGTGTTGTCGCCGGTCTTGCCAGTCGCCTGCTCGGTCCACCACAGGTGGGTGATGTGCTCGTGCGCGGTTCCGCCGGCCGTCAGGCGCACTGCGGTGATCTGGATAGCCATGTTGCTGTTCCTGCCGGCGACGTTCCTACGGGTCCCCGCGGCCGGCGCCCGGGTTCCGTTCCGTGAGCACCCTGGGTGGGGTGCTTCGCCTGGGACAGACGACGTAACTCGCGGGTAGGGAGACGCGTGTGGCTGGCGGGGCCGGCGGGGTGTCAGGAGCAGTCGAGGCAGCGGTCGCTGTCCGGGGCAAACATCGCGGGCGGGTGCTCGAGGAAGCAGCCGGGGCAGGAGCGGCCGGGGGTGCGGGGCGGGCAGGCGCAGCGGCTGCATTCGGGGCAGTGAGGGACGCGGCAGCGCAGGCAGGCGGGTTCGAAGGAGCGGTAGTTCTCGTCGCAGTTCGCGCAGATGTAGTCGCGCGACCGGGGGCCGGTGTCGGTGGTGGGCGGGGTGAAGGCGCGCCAGGGGGCGGAGTCGGTAACGAGGACGGCGACGATGTAGCCGTCCATGGGAGCAGTATCGGTGTGCAGTTCGCGTCCGAGGATGCCGTCGCGGTAGCGGACCTGGGTCCGTCCTTGTACGCGGCCGGGGCCGGCCAGGGCGCGGTCGACCACGGGGATGTCGCCTTGGAAGCTGCCGCGCCGCAGGGGCGGCAGACCGTGGGAGGCGGCGAAAGCGAGGTGTCCGACGGAGTCGAGGAGGAGAACGTGACCGGGGGCGGGGAGGCGCTGGGCTGCTCGTACGCAGACGGCCATGCGGGAGGCGTTGCTCGTCTCCCACAGGAGGGTGATCGCTGAGGCGGTGGGCCCTTTGGCGTCCAGGTGCTGGTCGACGAGGTGTGCAGGGAGCAGGATCTGGGCGGCGAACGCGTCGCAGGCGGCGTCTTCGAGGAGGACGCCGCGGTCGGCTTCCTTGCTGAAGGGCTCCATGAGGTCGAAGCTGTTCTTCTGCAGGTGGTGACCGAGTTCGTGCAGGGCGGTGAACTCCCGCCGTGCGTGGCTGTTGGAGGTGGCGACGGACAGGCGGGGTGGGGGGCCGTAGTCGTACGCGCCGGCGACGCTGCAGCCTTGGGCCGCCTCGTTCTCGGGGACGTCTTTGACGGTGAGCTCGGGCCAGGTCCGCAGTTCCGCGAGGGCGCCTTGTGCCAGGAGTTCGACGGCGCCGGGGCGGGCCGTTTCGAGTTCTGTGATCATGGCGGCGGCCTGGGTGCGGGCGGCGCCGGCGAGCACGTAGTTGACCACTCGTGGGTACCCCCTCTTCTCTATTAGTCCAGGAGGAGTTCGAAGTAGCGGTCGGTGCGTGCGGTCCAGTTCGGCTGGGTGCGGTTGTCGTCGCGTGCCGCGAGCGTGTAGACGCCATAGGCGGCGCGCAGACGGGCGGCGTGTTCGGTCTCGTCGTACTGGGCGGAGAGCTTCTTGACCTGGCTGCGCCGCAGAGGCCGGTTGAGTTCGTGGACGACGGCGGGTGGCAGGGCGGGGTTGGCGTCGAGGAAGCGGGCTGCGGGCTGGCCGAGGAGTGCGGCGAGCGTGGCGGCCTGTTCGGCGGTGAGGGGCTGCTGGCCCCGCCACACGTCCAGCGCCAGAGGGGGTGGCAGTTTCAGTTCGGCCGCGAGCTGCTTGACGGTGATTCCGTGCTCACCAAGGAGCTCGGAGAGACCTCCCGATCCTTGCGGGGCCCACCATGCGGAGCCGAGGACCTCAAAGTGGCCGGTGAGAACGGCGCGGTACTCGTCTGCCGCTGAGGACAAGACGGTACAGCTTCCCCACTGGGCGCCGGTCACTGTGTCGGCGAGCGCACGGGAGGTCAGGTTGTCGGGGCGGCTTGTCAGCTCGCTGACCTGCCGGTCCAGCACACACCACGGCACGGTGGTCTCCAGGCCCCACCACAGGGCCAGCGGCTGCTCCAGGGTGGTCGCCTGGGCGGGCAGAAGCAGGGTGTCGGCGTCGGCGTACCGCTCGAATGAGGCCGGCACGACGCGCGCGGTGTCGTCGTCACCGGCCGTGGTGATCAGCAGCAGCTGGATGGTGTCCTCCCACATCGCGCGCCAGATTTGGCCGGGGCGGGGGTCCTGGGGTGCTGCGGTGGCCACTCGGTGGACGGCGTCGGGTACTTTCAGGCTCGCTGCGGCGGCTAGAAGCCTCTGGTAGGCAGTGGTGTGGACAGAGCTCATGCCGTCTCCCCCGTCTCCTCGGCTGTGGTCCATCAGCGCATTCTCTTCTCACTGGGTCAAGACGACGTAACTGGGGCTGTTCACGACGCAGCCTCGCTGCAGCGCCGCAACAGGGCAGCCATGACGACCTGGGGGGCACTGTCAGCGGAGATGGCATCACGGAGCATTGTCTTGAGGTTGGACAGGACAAGCGCCGCATGGCCTTGCCGGATCTCCAGTAGTTGCGCCGCGTGGTGGGCGTCCTTGTCGAGGTAGGGAAGCAGCAGACGCTCGTTGGGTGAGAGACGCTGCCAGATGTCCTCGGCAACCCCTTCGACCCCGGTCGGGTCCGGTGCGGTGGTGGCTGCATGCTGCTCGACGATGGCGGCCACGGTCCCTTCGTCGGCGAACAGAGGGGTCATGCGGGCCGGTGCCAGAAGCCCGAACCGGGCCTCGAGAACCTTGGCGAGGTCTTCCTCCCGTACCGCTCCCTGTGCGCACTGCAGCACGGACAGCAGGATGGCCATCAGGGCGTGCACGGTCTGCTGGGGTGTGGGGCCGGAGTGGTTCCAGCGGGTGATGCCGACGCCTTTCACCTGTGCGGCCTGGGCGATGAGATCGTCAAGATCTCCCTGCCATACGGCTCCTTCGGCGTGGTCGGCCAGTGCCCAGCGCGGCGGGGAACCCTTGAGCTTGCGGTAGGCCGCGTCCTCGCCCATCAGCCGGGCGATACGGCGCCGAAGCTTGCCTCGCGGTGTCTTCTTCGCCTCGTCGATGAGGAAGTTCTTGATCGATGTGAGAAACAGTCGTTCCAGAGAGGCTTGGTCGGCGGCCTGGGTGAAGCAGACGGTCACGAACCGTTGTCCCGCTCCTTCCTGGGACAACATCGCGCTAATCACGTCGTAAGCCGCGTCATCGCTCCACACCGTGTGCCCCTCCGGGGGCGGAAAACCGGTGCCACGGCGGACCTGGTGAACCAGCCTCCGCAGCAGTTCGAACGTGGCCGGCCCCAACCGGCCGGTCTGTAGCTCCTCGTACGCGCTTTCTGTCACGAGCCCCACCCCGATCCCTGCCCCCGCCGGACGTCTACGGCCGCGGGGTCTCACGCCTGCTTACACGAGCATCCACCTCCCTCGCATGCGACACGCGCATATTCCACTTGCCGTGCGGAAGGGCTCGTCGACTGCTGGCCGGGCACGGGGCATCAGCTCTCTGCGCGGCGGCAGGGGCAGCGGCAGCGACGGCACAGCACCTCGGGCGGGCAGCGTCCGATCCGGTGCTCGAGCCGCAGGTGACTCTGCGGCAGCGCACGGCGTTCAGCGGCGCTTCGCGCGGGCGGTGTCGACTCGCGCGAAATCGTCGGGCTTCTCATCCATGAGCAGACCGCCGGGATCGACTAGTGGCGCCACCATGGGGTGGAGGTCTTGTCCGGCGGGGTCGTCCTGGCCGTCGTGCCATCGCGCAACCGCCCGGCCGGCGCCTGCCACCAGGTCGGCGAGCTGGAGGGAGGGGTGGTCCACCGAACGGCCGCGGACCAGGCTCTGAAGGTGGCTCTGCTTGATCAGGCCTTGCACCAGACCCACGGCTGTCGCCCCACGTTCCAGGACGTCGAGTTTGTCGTCGGTCAACAGCCGTTGGTCGTCCGCGAGGACCTGGAGCTTACCGCCGTGTCGGATCGAGGCGTGGAGGATGACCGTCGGCACGGCGGTGACGAGGGGATCGGTGGAGTCGTCGAGCAGCCCGAGCTCTCCGGTCGGAGTGGCGTTGGCCGGACGTTCACGGGCGAAGGCTTCGGCTTCGCGGCGGGTTTCTCGCAGCATCTCCAGGACCGCTGTCGCCTTCTTCGCCTGCGGGGCTTTACGGCGGCGGGCGTAGGCGTGGCACTGCTGGATGACGGTGAAGAGCTCGTCGACGGTGACATGGTCGCCCGTACGGTTCCTCTTGGAGAAGAAGCCCACGGCGGTGGCGATGAGTCGGTCGAAGCCGTCGCGGCCCATCGCCCGGGGGCCTTCGGTGGCCAGGTCCAGGGCGAACTGCCTGGCGACGCCGTTCATGACGATGTCGATGCCCATGGCGTTGAACCGCTCCTCCAGCAGGAGGTCGACAAGTTTGGCCCCGACGAAGTAGTGCTTGTCGATCGCGTATACCGAGGCGCGGTCATGGAGCGGACCACCGGGTGCCAGCAGGTCGCCCAGGAGGTGACGGCGCCGGCCCGCAGCCGGGCCGGCGAACATCTTCTGGAACTTCAGCTCTGTCGCGGACTTCTGGATCCCTGCTTCGACACGCAGGGTGTCCACGATGGCGGCAGCATCGGCGTCATCAATGGCCACCGAGCCCAGGATCATGTAGCGGTCGCCGCCGTGCAGCTGATCGCCGTGGTAGCCGGACTCGTCGATGGCGATCCACCGCCCGGCCCCGGCCCGGTCGTCGGTCGGTTCCAGACGGCTGCGACGACTGAAGTTCGCTCCGAGCAGTCCCGTCCCGGCGTTCGGCGCATGGTCACGTTCGATCATCCCGCCATCCTCGGCGCACGACGCCACACCGACAAGCTGCCCGACCGCTCCACCCGACTCCCGTGCCTGCTGCTGCGCTGCAGGCATGACGAGCATGCCGGTGAAGCCTCTTTCTCGCAGCCGGGCAGGGATGACGGTGCGTATCGCAGACGAGGGGTGCGCCGCGCAGTTGTAGCGTCGGTGTACCAGTCCGTGGAGGACCGGACCGGGTGCAGGAGACATCCCGGATGCTCCGTGGCGCCGGCAGAAGGTGCGGCGCACCCGCTTCGCCCTTCATGATCGTTCTTGATCCGCATCATGTGGTGCTCCAGCCGGCCGGACAGCGCCGAAGGACCCACCGTGCCCTCCTCGCTCCGCCGCCGGGCAGACCACCTCCGCGCCGCCGGCGAGATCCGTTCCCTTGCCTGCGCCGGCATCGCCGGCACGACGTCGACGCTCCCGATGCAGACCGCGGTTTGGGGCTCGGGTGCAGGCCGTATGCCGTGAGCTGCTCCTGTCGGCCTGCGGGAATTGCTGTGCAGGTCAGCGCTGCATGAACCGGATGTCGGGGTACTGGCGTTCGTCGGCAGGCCATGGAACGGCCCACGGCTGGTTGTCCCCGTCCCGCAGGAGGGTGACGATGTTGCGTCCGTCATACAGCTCCTCGAGGGGATGACCCGTGACATGGGCCAGAACCTGTGCGTAGTCGCCCACATCGAAGGGATCGAAGACGAACTTGGTGGACATGCCCTGGAGGGGCAGCGTCATGACATCGACGTGGTTCTCACCTGCATACAGAAGGTGCTTGGGGACGCGGTTGAACAGGGTAGTCATGTAGGCAGCCAGGGCAGCCACCTCACGGAACTGCTGTGGGTGGAGCACGAGTTGTCGGGCCGCCTCGAAAGCTGGAACGGTCACAGCCTGGGCGAGCGCGCCCCAGTCCTGGAGCACGGCGACGACGGCGGTCGCCCCGACTCTGATGGCGAAGAACGGGAAGTTGATGATGTCCACGTAGTCGAAGCGGTGGCGCGGGTCGGTGGGCTCCTGCGCCTGGAAAACGAACACGGAGGCCGGATGCTGATCTTTTTGCCAGCGTACGGCGCCGCGAGCCGCCTGCAACAGCAGGTGGTGCATGCGGAAGGTGGTCAGGAATTCGGGCGAGACGATGGAGCCGCCCTGCGGGTCACGCCGGTCAGCGAGGAGCGACAGTTCCCGGAACATGAGGCCGTAGTAGATCTTGCCCATCCACAAGAACAGGGTGGTGGCGTCCAGGGCCGCAACCGCTTCGGGGCCCTCGGCGAAGGCGTCGCCCACGGCTTGTTCGATGCGGGACAAGTGTTCGTTGTTGCAGGTGCTGCAGCAGGGAATTTTCATCTGCTTGTACGGCATCAGGGTGCCGTTGAGCAGTGTGATCTTCTCGTTCCACAGGTCGCACCGCCGCAGCAGCCACTGGGGGAAGACATGCTCGTCGGTCCGGCCTCCGGCAAGGTCGACCCCGCACAGGAAGCATCGGTCCTGGGTGAGCGCCTGGTCGCGGTCCCACTGGTAGAGGAACCCTGGTACCTCGTTCTGAACGTCCTGATCGTCGGTCTGTGACACGGGCCGACCCTAGACCAGTTGGCGAGCCTTATGGGCAGGGCGGCGTCGCGATCGGCCGCGCCAGACGGTTCAAGGCTGCCGGACACGTCGTGACAAGTTCCTTGAACCCTTGGCGTCCGTCCTACAGATTCGTATCCCGGGCGGCTTCGCGTTCCGGACCGAGCGGCTCCCACGGGCATCGTGTACGTCCTGCGGACCGGCGTTGCCTGGCGCGACGTCCCGGCCGAGACCGTGGGCTGCTCCGGAGTCACGGCCTGGCGCCGGCTGCAGGACTGGACCAAGGCCGGCGTCTGTCGTACTGGCCCGCAGGTGGGTGGTAGAGCGCACGCTGGCTGGCCCCCTCACGCCGCCTCAACCGCGACCACGAACCCCGCCTCGACCACCACGCCCAGATGGTGTGGTGGGCCGCCGTGATCAGGCTGTCCCGGCGTCTGGCCGGGGATGCTCCGCACTGGCCGGAGAAGCGCCTCGGCCGACTGCTGCGGGCGCGGGCATGAACCGTCCGTCCTTCGCCCGCGCCAGCCAGCCCCGCTTCTCCAGCTCATAGGCACGGTGACGGATCTTCTCCACATCGTTCTTGATCTCCGCTTCCCGGCCCACCGCCCGCGTCAGCCCCACCCCGTTCACCGGCCCCGAAGCAGCCACCACCGCGGCGAACACCTCCCGATACAGGCCGCTGAGCACCTCCTCACCCATGCCCGACCGCCACACCGGCGGCCGCACGCCAGGCCCCACATTCGAGCCGCCCGCTCCCACGGCAGCCATCTCACCACCAGACGGCACGGAAACCGGCATATCAACCGGGCGCTCCTCGGCCAGCACCGATACGCCCTCCCCACGCCCCACCCGAGCCCGCTCGACCCGCTCCCTCGCTGCATCCACCTCCGCCTGAGCCTGCTCCAGAACCTTCGTCCAGGACTCCAGACCCTGCCTCGCCCGAGCCTCACGCTGTTCCATCAACCCCAGCACCGACGGCATCGCACCCTCCTCGATCCACAACAAGCCGTTCGCTGCCTGCCCCTACCCCTCCGCGATCATTCCCCGCACACGAAGAAGCCCCTGCTCATCGAACAGGGACTTCCTTTGCCACAATGCACCAAGCCTCAGATCGGAGGGAGCGCTCTCCTTCGTGGTCGGCAGTGCCCGCAGGCGTCAGGCGCTGACGCTGGCTACGCTCCGAGGACTGGCAGCAAGGTGACTGCTGTCGGGCCAGCGCTTCCCGCTGCCCTCCCTGCCGATGCCACCACCCGCCGGATTTCGCGGACATTCGGCCAAACTCCACCTCAGGACATCCGGCACGGATGGTTCGCCGATCGCTCCTACGTCCCCTCGGGCGGCCCGGCGGCCTCCAACTCGGCCCGCAGACGTCGCTGCCGGTCTGCGGGGAACATGCTCAGCCGCAGCCACGACCCGACCTGCACGTTCTTCCCGGGTACCAGCCGGCGGGGGCGCAGGGGTGCTCGTGGCCCTCGGCGATGGCCAGGAGGTCGGGCCCGGCCGCCTCCCTCGAAGCCGGCATGCGCTGACGCCAGGTCCACCTGAAGGGGTGAAAGCGAGAGGGACTCAGTCGTTCAGCATCTCGTCGCGTACCGGGATCCAGTCCAGGGCTGACCGGATGCCCTCCTCCAGGGACAGCTTTGGCCTCCACCCCAGCAGCTCGGCCGCCCGGTCGCTCTTGGTGTAGCCGCCAGCGACGTCACCGGGGCGTGGATCGGTGTCGACGGTGGCCAGGGGCGTGCTGACGACGTTGTTGAACGCGTCGCACAGCTCCCTCACGGTGGTGCCGGAGCCGGAGCCCAGGTTGATCGCGATCGAGCGCTTCGACTCCGGGAGGATGGAGTCGAAGCGCTCGATCGCTGCGACGTGTGCAGCGGCGAGGTCCCAGACGTGCACGTAGTCGCGGATGCCCGTGCCGTCGCGCGTCGGATAGTTCGTGCCGGTGATCGGGAACGGCCGGCCTTCCTGGTGTGCCTGGATGAGCACGCCCAAGGCGTGGCTAGGCCGCTTGAGCTGAAGGCCGGTCCGCAGCTCGGGGTCGGCCCCGACCGGGTTGAAGTACCGCAGCGACAGCACCCGCATCTTCCCGGCTGCGGCGATGTCGGCGAACATCTCCTCGCACACGGCCTTGGTCCGCGCGTAGGGGCTCTGCGGCGCCAGCGGCGAGTCCTCGTTGACGGGCGAGCCGTCCTCGGCCTGATAGATGGAGGCCGAGGAGCTGAAGATGATGCGGTCGCAGCCGTTGCGGTGCAGATGGCTGATGAAGGCCAGGCTCTTGCTGACGTTCGCCGTGTAGTAGCCGATCGGGTCCGCGACAGACTCCGGCACGACGATCAGCGCCGCACAGTGCACCACGGCGGAGATGCCCGGGTGCTCCGCGAAGATCCGGTCGATCAGCGCACCGTCCGAGATGTCGCCCTCGTAGAAGGTCCGCCCATCGGTAAACTCGGCGCGGCCCCGAACAAGGTTGTCGAGGATCACCGGGGTGATGCCCGCTTCCAGACACGCTGAGGCTACGGTGCTTCCGATGTAACCGGCTCCCCCGGCGATGAGGACAGACATGGCGATTCTCTTCCCGGCCTGGTTCCAGACCCAGTAGGCGACCGGCCGCAGGCTAGCGGAGAAACCGGGCATGGGAGTGTGGCTTCCCACCGCGCCCCGACGCCCTTGCCCGGCTGTGACAACGCAGCACAGCCGGCAAAACAGCACCCGTGTTGACAAATGCCGAGGAAGACGCCATCGCAGGCGACGGACCCGGCCGACGACCGGGCCCAGCGCCCGGAGGCGGTCCTCGACCGCGCTCGAACCCGCTGGGCTCTCGGGGCATCGGACCCGGGCCCCCTACCCGGCTGCTTGCCCCGTCCCGACTGCCCGCCACGGCCGCCGGGCTGCAGCGGTGTGTTCATCGCATCCTCATGTCCTGCGGTACAACGGTCACATTGGCAACAAGAGGCCGGGGGAACACCATGGTTCGCAGGGCAGTTGGCAGTGTCCGCTACAGGAAGGGGGGCGCCAACAGGGTCCTGCGGCTAGCGTTGTGGGAAGCCTGGGGTTCGAAGTGCTACTGGTGCAGCAAGCCGGTGGAGCTCAACGTGACCCAGATCGACCACATCATCCCCCAGGACGTCAGCGAGCTCCGCTTGCACGAACTCTGGAGCTCGTACAGTCTGCCGATCGACTTCGACATCCACGACCCCCACAACCTCGCCCCGATCTGCATCCCGTGCAACGGGGTGGAAAGCAAGGGCAACGCCACGTACGAAGCGCCCATCGTGATGACCCGGCTGAAAACCGCCGAGAAGCGCCGCTCCACCGTCATCGCGCGCGTGCAGAAGTTCGGCCAGTCCGGCAAGGTAGCCGAGCATCTATTGCAGGCCAGCATGGCGGATCTCAGCGATCCTGACATCCGGCAGGAGTTCATGGATCACGCTCCCGCCGTCGTCCAGATTCTGGCGATGACAGACCAGGGGCTGGGGGACTACCACTCCTTTCGCCTGGTGGAGGTCGCTGTCTGGGAGGAGGTGGGTAACTACCAACGCGTCGACGTGGCTCTGGACGGTCGAGGGCGAACCGCGGTGGCGTTGCTGGAGGAGGTGTGCGAGTCAACTCTCGACGACGTGCTCCACGACCCCGTCATACAGCTGGTCGAAGAGATTCGCGACCGGGTGACAGCCGCGTTCGAGGCCCTGGAGTCAGACGATCCGATCACCGCGGGGGACGCCACCAGCGACTTCGTCACGATCAACGTTGACTCGCTCGACTTCCGTCGCTTCGCCAGCGCGGTCGAGTTCACCTTTGGCGGCGACTTCGAGGCCAGCCTCTCGGCCTCCTTGGTCCGCAGTGCCCCCGACGGCGACGGGACGGACGAATTCCAAGGCGATGCCGTGGTCAGCGGCGCCTTCTCCATCGTGGCTGTCTGGGAACTCACGGCTGACCCAACCGGTGTGGCTGCGGGCGACTGCATCATCGAGGCCTGGACCCAGGACCTCCACACAGCACGGTAGCGGGCCCCGGCATCCGCGCCGACGCCAGAGTGCTACTCAGCACCCCGCGCTCGCTCCGAGTTGGCCATCGCTGCTTGACCACACTGAGCTGTCCTCGGACGGATCGCCGAGGACACCGGCGTGCAAGCAGATCGCCGCGTCAGCTCCTCACCGGCTGGAGTCGACTCTCCGACATCACGCCCAGCCTCCATCCGTTTCAGGCAGCGCCATTGGCTGCGCCGGGCGGTTGCGGCCGACAGCTCGGACACATCTCGGCGCAGCCGTGTCTGGCCTCTTCTCGGTGGGCATCCTTCAGCGACTCGAACGCACTTCAGTACAGCTGCCGCTCCCCCCCTCGTCTAGGTGCGACCAACAAGCCCCGGGGTCCACGTCCTCCACGAATCCAGCTGGCCACTCGGCCGCCTGGCGGGTACAGGATATTCCGTTGGCCCGGGCCCGAATGCAGTCCGGTTTCACCTCCGGCACCCGGCCACCCCACAGCGGAGATACGAACCGCACCCACTCTGCAGGCAGTTCCCGGCGTCGGCCCACCGGCCGCCGCACATCGAGGTACAGACGCCCACTGACCCCCAGCTGACCGGGTACCCGGCTGACAACGGGGCGACGCCGGAGGTCGCCCAAAGCCCGGCCTGCCAGCCCGGCCGTGACCTGCTGCAGCATCTCCTCGTCAGTGGCCAGGACTTCCACCGCCACCACCCCAGCCTCGTCCGGCACATGAGCTCTCATGCACGACAAGGCAGCTTCCAGGTCGCCCGGGTTACGCCCCCGCCGTGAGGTTCACCTGCCCGTGGCACGGCGCGGCCGCGGGTCCGTGCGGCCTTATCACCCCCATGAGCACCAGCCTCGCCAGATGGGTTTCAGCCCTGATCCCGCGCCGCCGTGTACCCGAGTTCGTGGCCGCCGCTTTAGCGACCGCCTCGACAAACCCGCGAACGGAAACGAGATCGGCATGTACAGCAGGTCCGGTGGAAACCCTGACATGGGGTTGGAATTCGCCCGCGACCCCGTCAGTACCATCCGCGTCCCCGCGACCTACTGGAGAACCGTGGACCGCTCCCGCCGCCAGCTCATCAGCAACGGCTTCGCCATCGCCGCCTTAGCCACCCCCGCCACCCGCTGGCTGACCAAGCCGACCGACGCTCCCGTCTCCCACGAGGGCGGACGGCAGGTCGGCCGGAGCGACCTCGACGAACTGTGGAGGGCCGCCGATGAGGCCCGCCTGTGGGACTCCCGCTACGGCGGCGGAAACTGGAAGGCCGACTCCGTCACCAAATGCCTCCGCCTCAACGCCGCGCCGCTACTGACCCGCACCTACACCGAGAACATCGGGCGCGAGCTGTTCGCGGCGACCGCCGAGCTGTCCCGGGTCGTGGGCTGGTCAGCAGTCGACACCGGCCACCACGACACCGCCCAGCGCCACTTCATCCATGCCCTGCACCTTGCGCGGGCCGCGGGCAACGTGGAGAGCGGCTGCTACGTGATGGCCACCATGGCCCTGCAGGCCTTCCTTCGCGGCAACCCCGAACAAGCAGCGGACATGGCCGAAGGTGCCTACGAACGCGGCCTCGGCCACGCCGCACCCCGCGTTCTCGCCTTCGCAAAGCTGGCCGAAGCCCGCGCCCACGGCCGCACCGGAAACGCCCAGGCCGCGAAGGCCGCGCTCGGCCGGACCGAAGAGCTACTCGACTCCATCCGACCGGGCAGCCACGACCCGGAGCAGCTCGCCTACATGACCCACGCCCGGCTCGCCGCTGACGCAACCGAGGTACACCGCGACCTCGCAGACCCCAAGGGGGCCTTCGCCTGGAACTCACAGGCCAAGCCCATGCCAGCTGACCGCTTCACCCGAGCCACTGGCATCCGCATGGCCGTTCTGGCCGCCAGCCACCTCCAGGCCCGCGAACTCGAGCGCGGCCTCGTCGCCGCGAATATCTCACTCCGGATCCTCAGCAACGTCCACTCCACCCGCGCCCACAGCTACCTCCACGACGTCACCCGCGCCCTCGCACGCTGGAAGACCCGCCCCGAGGTAGCCGACCTCATCCGGCGCACACGCACCGAGCTCCCCACCACCGCAGCCTGAACCCTTGCACGGTCGTGGGTTCACCGAGGAGGTCTGATGGTCAATTCTGTGCCGGCCGACACCAGTGGATCTTCGCCGCCACGTGGTCGATTCGGTCCTCGGCCCTGTGGAGCAGGGCTTGGACGTCCGCCTGGACCCGGTCAACGTGGTGCGTAAGCGCCGCTCTCTCAGGGCCCGTACGGACGGGGGGCGTGGGTTCGGATCGAACGCCGGGGCTTCGACCGGATCGGTGAGCAGGGCTGGAACTGTATCGAGGCCGCTGCGGTCTTGCGGGACGTCGTTATGCCGGAGTGGTACCAGGGGGTGGCATGGCGGGAGGCGGGTGAGCCGGTGATGTGGCTGGCTGACGAGCTGGAGTTGGACGTGACGCTGTTCCCGCAGGCGGCGGAGGCGCGGACCAGGCCGGCTGGACGTCCGGGCTAATCCGTAAGGGCTCAGCCAGCTCTCGGAACAGCCGTCCGTGTGTCGACCTGTCCGAAATCTTCCCTTGCGGCCACGGGCACTGGCCGACTCGACGACAGTGGCATGGGGAGGTCCTGCTCTCGGATGTGAAACTGGTCTTTGAGCTTGTCAGGCCCGGGTTCGACCTATGACTGCCCACCCGGCTCACCGTCGTCGGGTCACGGATTGGAGACTTCTCGGTGGCTACTTCACGGCGCTGGCATCTGCTGGGCTCTCCCGGATTCGAGTACTCCGGCGAGGATGCAGGCCAGTTGCTCCGCCACCGTCTGGATTGGGGAACCCAGGAGACGTGGTTCGAGGATGGGCGAGCCGCCAACCTGGCCGTGGTCACCAACGGCGAGCGCGCGATGGTCGGCCTTCTGGATGATGAAGCCGACCGAGCGGAACACCTCGTCGATCCGCGGGGAAGCGGCAGCTCTGGCGGCTATCAGCTGGCCAATGGGCAGGTCGACGTCTACGCCGACCGGGATACCGTCACGTTCGAAGCTGCCGGCCGTGCCGTGGCGTACTTCGTCGAGCACGCTACGTGGCCCGACGACGTGAGCGTCGAAGACGACCGCAGTTCCTGACCTTCGGCATCGACCGGCTGCGGCAACCCGAACGCGGGCGCGCGAGATCCGCTCTGGATCGGATCGCCCGCTGGGCGGCGGGGGCATAGTGACAGCCTGGGCGACTCCCAGACGGAACGGCCTTCACTCTGACGTTGGCCCGTATCCACGTGGCCGAGTAAGAGATGCTGGGTGCATCGCCTTCCGGCTCAGCAATCAGCGGAGCGCCCCCTGGCCTCCGTCCTGACTCGTCGCGATTCCCACTACTCGGAGTGCTGCCCGTGCAAAGCCGCATCGCCCTTGTCGCCGTCGTCACTGGTCCACCTGGGACGGGGAAGACGACGCTCGCCCGCGCCCTTGCCCAGGAGCTTGGCTGCCCGGCCATCATTCGCGACGAGATCAAGCAGGGCATGGTGATGAATGTGCCGAATCACCAGGCCAACGGAGACGATCCCCTCAACATCGCGACGTTGGAAGCCTTCTTCAACGTGATCACCGTCCTCGTCCAGGCAAGGGTGACCCTCGTCATTGAGGCGGCCTTCCAGGACCGGCTCTGGCGCCCTGGTCTGGAATCCCTCATGGGCTTTGCAGACCTGCGGATCATCCGTTGCACCACGGCCACCTCGACGATTGTCGAGCGCATCGCGAATCGGGCCGAGGCCGACAGCCACCGGGCCGCCCACGGCGACACGGCCCTCCTCGCGGACATGGATGCAGGCACCTACGACCCGGGGAAGTTCGAACCCATCAGCCTCGACGCGCCCACCTTGATCGTGGACACGTCGGACGGCTACTCGCCCGGAACACCAGAGATCCAGGCGTTCCTGCGCGCACCACGAAAGTCGCTCGGCCTTCGATAGGGCTCATCACCTGAACCCGAGCACCGGGCGGCGTCCAAGCCGTTAACGACTTCCTGTGCGAGCGTGTCGAGCAGGCGGGGCGTCTACGCGACGCTCACGGCGACGAGCTCCCGGACGCCGCTGACCCTGGGGTGCTTCGCGTAGAGGTCGTCCACGATCTGCCGGATCGCGGGCCGGTCGCGGACCTCTCCGGGAGCGAGCCGGGCCGCGGCAAGGAGTTCGCCGACCGTCTGCTCGGGCTTGGACCGCTGCCACCAGGCGCGTGCGAGGTCGGTGTGCATGCGGCCCTTGCGCTCGATGGTCGGGAACTGGTCGGCGTGCAACTTGCGGCCGGCTTCGAGGGCGGTCCCGGCATCGCCGAGGGCCCAGTGGACGCCGACGGCGTAGAGGTCGACGGCCGCCGGGGTGACGGGGAAGAGGCGTCCGGCGGGGGCGATGTCGGGCAGGTCGCGGGCCGCGCGTGCGGCTTCCCGGATCATGACCAGCGCCTGGTCACGGTCTCCGGCGATGGCGGCCGTGTAGGCGGTGCTGCACAGCATCTGCGCGAAGGCGGATGCCTGCGCATCCGTGGCGAGGCCGGTGGCCTCCACGCGGGCGACAGCGGCTTCGATGTGTCCCTGGGCCGCTGCTTCTTGGCCCTGGTGGCGGAGCACGGCGGCGAGTTCGCGGGTGGCGGCGGCGGCGGCGAGCGGTGAGCCGGACACCTCGGCGTACAGCGTGGCCCGGTCCGCGGTCAGCCGTGATTGCTTGTATTGCCCCAGCTTGTTAAGGAGCTGGGAGGCGATGGTGTACGCCGAGGACAGGCGTGCGTAGTCGAGGTCTCGGCGGGTCTCGGAGGCTGCCTGGTGGGCATCGGCGAGCAGGCTCGGCAGCGTGCGTAGGAGTCCGGCATGGGCGGCGGCGTCGAACTGGCCGCGCGCGGCTGTCAGGCGGGCGTCAAGGGTACGGGCCGGGGCGCCGCTGGGCTCGGGTGTCGAGGCGAGCGCGGCTTCCATCCGGGTCATCAGGCTGAGCGGGACGGCGAGCGCCGCGGCGGTGATGAGGGGGCGGCGGCGCATGGGGTCCTCCTCGGCCGATGTCCTGTCGACGATAACTCTAGTTGCTGGTGGGGAACTTAGGCCTAAGGACGCGTTCAGGAGTGGCACGGGGACACCGACCTCGGCTGCGGCCTGTTTGAGCAGCGGCAGGTCGAGGAACCGGTCCTGCTCCAGGCGCGAGACGGTGGACTGCGAGCAGGCCAGCCGGATGCCGAGGTCCCTTTGCCGCCAGCCACGCGCCTGGCGGCCGACGCGGATGAGCGAACCTGCGCGCCGCCTCTCGGCGTACTCGAGGACGCGGCGGGAGCTCCAGAGCGGGTCAGTGCTCACGGCGCCCTCCGTCGGTAAGCGCTGGGTCTGCCGCCCCCACTCTAGGGGCTGTGATCGGGTGGGCACACTACGTATGCAGAATCTGCATACGCGATGCCGAACGTGGGCAGCGAGGTCCGCAGGATGTACGGATGTGGTGTCGTGGTCATCAGCACCAGACCCGCGGGCTGCGCGGCGGCCGCCCGCTCCGGTCAAGTCCAGCACCATCAACCGAGGTGAGGGGAGCACGTCATGGCGGACAAGAAGCCCAGTGACAACGGAGGCGGCGGGGGCGGCAGCCACTCCAAGCCGGACGCGCCCCTCTCCGGCGGCAAGCCGCCGCCGGGGAACTCCGACGGCCAGGTATCCAACCCGGGCTCCGGTTCCGGCAAGCGCAGGAAGTAGCGCGACGACATGTACCTCGAAGACCGCCAGCGGGAGCTGACGGAGGCCATGGACACCCAGGGCCTTTGGCCGGCGGACTCCCCGTGGGTCCGCCGCGCCATCCTGGACACGGTCCCCCGCCACGACTTCGCCCCCGACCAGTTGTGGACGTGGAATGGGCGCGACCAATACGTGCCCGTCGACCGCGGTCGCGACCCTGACAGGTGGGCCGACCACGTGTACGCCGGTCCCGAAGACTCCGCGATCACCCAGATCATGGACGGCCTGCCCAGCTCCAGCCTGTCGTGCGTCGCCGTGGTCGCGGACATGCTCGACTCGCTGATGCTGGAGCCCGGCCACCGCGTGTTGGAGGTCGGCACCGGGGCCGGGTGGAACGCCGGACTACTAGCCGCCCGCGCCGGCGCCGGAAAGGCCACCAGCGTCGAGGTCGACGCCGAGCTCGCCGACACCGCCCGCGCCCGCCTGACCGCGGCTGGGTTCGACGTCGCCGTGCACACAGGGGACGGCAACGCGGGCTGGCCCGCGGCCGCGCCGTACGACCGGGTGATCGCCACCTACGCGGTAGACGAGATCCCGTGGACGTGGATCGAGCAGACCAGACCCGGGGGCCGCCTCGTCGTCCCCTGGGGCCGCCTCGGGCACGTCGCGCTCACCGTCGCCGACGACGGCAAGTCAGCGACCGGCTGGGTACAGGGCCTCGGGATGTTCATGCCCAGCCGGGGCACCGACCAGGGCCGCGAGTACCACGCCATCCGTGGCGACGGGCCGCCCGACCGCACGGTCCGCGTCGAACGAGACCTGCGGCCGCTCGCCGACGTGCACCTGGTCTTTGCACTCAGGGTGTCCCACCCGGACATCCGGATCACGACCGAGGACACGGGGGAAGGCCTCACCGTCCGGCTACACGACGGCGACAGCTCGTGGGCCACCGCCACCACCGACCAGACTGGCACCGTGGCGGCGTACGAAGGTGGCCCCCGCCACCTCCTGGCGGAGGTCGACGCCGGGCGCCGGCACTGGGAGGAACGTGGCTCCCCGGGGCTGTGGGACTTCGGAATGACTGTCGCGCCCGACGGGCAACACGTCTGGTCCGGCACCGCCGATGCCGGACCGTACATGCCCTGACGGTTGTCGGTGCCCTACGGCAAGCTGCCCGGTGGGGTGTCCTCCCCCTCCTCACGAGTGGTCACGCGGACCCGAAGGACTGACCACTTCGGGTGGGATTCCTGGTTCTGATGGCGGCGGATGAGGCGCCATCTCTACGCTCGAACAACATCGGGCCGGGCCGCGTGGCCGGCCATGGACGAACTGGTGCAGGAGAGTATGTGCTCACCGAAGGCAAGCTGGTACGGGACCTGATTCCTGAGATCATTCGCGCGAACGGAGCCGAGCCGGAGGTCTACGTGGCAGACCCGGTCGAGTACCGGCGGCGGCTCCGCGAGAAGCTCGGCGAAGAAGTCTCGGAGTACATGGAGGCGGACGAGACCCACGCTCCCGAGGAGCTCGCCGACGTCCTCGAGGTCGCCTATGCGCTCGCTGCCGACCACGGCGTCGACCCCGCGCAGTTGGAGAAGATCCGTGCGGCCAAGGCCCAGGAGCGGGGCGGTTTCGCTGAGCGCATCGTATGGACCGGCAACCGCTGACCTGCGGTCCGGTATCCGGTTCAGCGCGCTGGCCTGGACAGCAGGATGTGCCTCACCCCGGGCAGCGGCAGCGAGGCCGCGGCCGCCAGAGGGACGCGGCTGGCGCGGTGGGCGAGCGCGGTGGTCTCCTCCCCGCGCAGATCGACCCCTGAAACCTGCGCGCTTCGCAGTGCGGACTATGCCGGGGAGTGCTGTTCGTCGACGACGGCGTACAGGTGCTCGCCGTGCGCCCAGCGCTTGAGCTCCGGCCGGCCGATGAGGACGATGTTGTGCCTCTGGGCGAAGTCCGTTGCGGGCTTGGTGAAGCCGTTGAGGGCGACGATGACGGCGACGTCCGCGCTGTGTTCGGGAACCGCGGTGCCATTGAACTTCTGCACCGCCCCTGACGCGACCGGGGTGGTGTACTGCTTGCATTGCACAACGATTTTCCTGTCGTCTGGGTCCCAGGCCACGACGTCCGCGCCCAGGTCTCCGGAGCCGCCGACTCGGCGGGCGCGCACGAACCCGTCCCGGGCCAGCAGGTCGGCGCACGCTTGCTCGAAGCCGTCCGCGCTCATCGCGGTCAGCTGCTTCATCCGGAACGTCAGGACACTGGGCGCCTCGGTGACCGGCGCGGTGGCATACTCCTCCTCCGTGTCTTCGGCGTCGCTGTAGTCGACGTAGACGGTGCGGTCGGAGAAGACCACGAAGCACAGCAACACCAGGGTGCCCAGGATGATCAGCGAGAACCACCAGGGGTGCCCGATCAGCCAGCCCCACACGTCCTCGCTGACCCACCCCCATACGTCCACGCTCACCCAGTGCCAGACGTCCTCGGTCAGCCACTGCCAGGCGACCTTGGCGATGGCCACGGCGAGGATGAACCAGAGGATGAATTTCAGTACCGGGTCCAGCGACCCGTCCTCGTCGAACAACGGCGTTCCCCCTCTTTCCTCTTTTGTCTCTCCGACAGCCGGCCTCCGGCGGGTCTATGCGGCGCGTCGCGCTCCTGTCCTGCGCGGTCGGCGGACGGGCAGCCGCAGCAGGTCGTGGAGCGGGACGCCGTCTTCAGCCCACTGCCGCAGCCGTTCGCGGTCGACCCAGTGGACCTGGTGCTGATCGCCCCACGACCTGGCGTCACGGGTGAAGCCGCCGTTGGTGACCACGACCGCGACATCGGCACCGTGGACGGGCCCGGCGGTCCCCTTGACCTGGTACATCACCTTGGAGTCGACCTTGCCGCCGACCGTGGTGTGCTTGGCCTGCAGCACGATCCGGCCCCGCTGGCCATGCCGGCCGATGACGTCGGCGGCCTGGTCGCCCTTCTGGCCGACCTGCCGTGCCGACCACCCGTCGCGGATCAACAGGTCCCGCAGCGCGAACTCGAACTCTGAATCATTGAGCGCGTCGATCCGAGCGAGCGGAATCTGCAGCACTGCGAGCAGTTCGGCCTGCGCCCGCCGGCGGCGTACGGCTCGGAGTTGCTGCCAGCCGAGACCGGCCAGGCCCGCGGCGGCCAGCACGGCAGCGACGGGCCACCCGCGAACCGCCGCATCCCACACCGCGCCGACCACCTTGGCCAGCATGGTCACGACCGCCACGGCGACGAGGGCGGCTGCCATCTGCTCGCGGCTACCGCGGGGCCTGCGCAGCCGCAGCCGGATTCCTCCCTTCACCGGTTCGGTGAAGCGGACACCGACGGCGCGGGGGAGGCCGGCTTGTCCGCCTCGGCCTCGCCGAACCCGAAGACCTGCCCCCACAGCCAGACGAAGGCGGCGATACCGGCGATCGTCCAGCCGCCCAACTTCTTCCCGCGCGACCCCCTCGGATTGCGGCGGATGTGCTGACGGACGACGTGGAACCCCTCCGGCGGCATGCCGTTCCCCCTCCTCTGACCTGGCAACCTGATGAGGCTGCCCTCCTGGACATGGGTGTATCAGCGGCCACTGACAAAAACTGATGGATCATCACGATGATCGGCACACAGCGACGACAAACCGGCCAGAGGGGCACCACCGCCCCCGCGTGCGGCGGGATGTTCTCCGTACGGCGCTGTGACCTTGAGATTTCTCACCTCATGCGGCACCAGCTCACGCCGCCTGCCTGGTGCGGCCGACGCCGACTCGCTGTCCGCCAGAGGCGGACTACCTGCGTTAACGCCCGAGGGACTGCCCCTGGGAAGCCGCTCGCAGTTGGCGAGAATTGCGGCTGACTTTTTCGAGTAGGGCGATCTTGGCAGTGGTGCAGCACCGGGTCCTGGTCCCGTCGAACCGGCCGTCGTGCTCGAAGTACCGGTTCGCCGCGTGGGCGCCCCCGCAGAAGGCGAAGGCGGGGCATGTGGCGCGGCAGGCATCCACGCCATGCCAGAACTCGGGGATCCAGGGGGCGTTCCTCGGCCTCGGCCACGAGGACGTCCAGGCCGTCCTTGAGCACGTTGCCAGTGGTGAAGTCACCGAACCGGGTGTCGGTGAACCCGGCCAGCTCGGGGGGAGAGCATGACGGCCCCGCCGTCGTAGGCGATGGTGGGCATCGGATCCCAGGGCGCAGAGGACGGCGTGGTGGCGGTGGTGTGGCCGCCGAGAATGGCACCGGCGAAGTTGAGGACTCGCTGGATCTCCCGCAGCCGGATGACCGGGTTGGCCTCCAGGCGTCCGCGAGGGCGGCCTCCGTAGTAGTTCCCGGAGGGTCCCGGCAGCCCTGCCGCCTACATCCCGGGCGCCCGGGATGCAACGAACGGAGCAGGGTGAGCACACTCGCCTCCGCCCCACCCAACCAGCTTCAGCGCGCCCTCGAAGCGGATGCTCGCGGACGACGCCTGCCACGGCACAGTCCGGCGAGGTCGCGCGTGGAGACCGCGCGGGCGTCAGCGTGCTCGGCCGCGTCGAAGTAACCCACCCACTCCGGGACGCCATCGCCGGGCCCGCCCGCCAGAACTCGTCGCCATGATTGGCGGCGCCGGCTGAGCTCCCGCCTGGCAACCACTGTCTGCCCGCAAACGGTCTCCGAGGAGTCCCGGGGCGGTGGTTGAGCCAGCCTTCCTCCGGTTCCGGTCAATCCGGCGACAGACCGGTTGCTGCATGCATCGATTCGATAGGTTCGCCTGGTCATCTAAATGATCATGTTTAAGTAGGGGGAATCTTGCATTTACGGGGAAGGCTGCTCGCGGCTCTGTCGGCGGTGACGTCGGCCGTGCTTCTGCCACTGGCGGCGGCATCGCCTGCCAGCGCCAGCGCACCGGTGCAGAGCTGTAACGAGACCCATCAGGCCCGTATCTTCTTCTGGGCGGTGGCATGCACCCAGCCCGGTCAGCCGGTGATCGGTGCGTTCGGGACCTGGCGGAACGTACCCATTACCTTCGGCAGCGGCGGGGACGCCGGGTCTGCGCAGGCGTCGAACTACCTGCGGATGGTCCCCAACACCGAAGGGGGGATGTTCGCCAACTCCATCGAGGTCGGTCTCTACGCCGAGAAGACCGGTCCGACGGCCAGCACGTACGGGCCGCGATGGACCGAGCTGGGCAACAGCGGGGGCAAGACGAAGGCCATCACGGCCGGAATCAACCCGGCGGTCGCGGACAACATGAACCACACCTACATGACGGTCCGCCAGGCCAGTGGTGACCAGTGGGACGTGCTGTACGACTTCAACTGGGTCGGCAGCACCACCGACCAGCTCAAGGTCCCACGCGGGAACTCCAACCGGATCGACATAGGTCTGGAGGTCATGGGACCACAGCACGTCACCGTTCCGGAGATCGCCAACCGGGTCCAGTTCATGGCGGAGAACAAAGCCTGGTCCCGCGCCGCGACCGCGGACACCGCCCAGGTCACCACGCTGGGAATCTGCGGACAGTCGAAGGGACTGCCCTCCGACCCGACGGCCGTCTACACCGCCCCGTACTGCTTCAATGCGAAGCTGACGGACGCCACGAAGTTCACTCAGTGGACCGTGAGCAAACCCGGCACCACCACCTCGCAGGCGAGCCCGCTGCCTCCCCGGGCGACAGGAACGCTCAACGGCGTCGACCAGAAGGCACTGTCGCGGTGCCTGGCAACCGACCCTGACGCCTGCCTGACCTCCGTCCCTGGCCTGTCCGCATGCGTGCAGACCGCCAAGGTCTGTAACGCCGCCGCGCTCCGGAGCGCCCCCCGCTCCTCCGCGCGCGCGGACAGCGCCCCGGGGGAAGTTGCTGACATCGGCGCCAGCGCTGCGGCGTCCTTCGGAGTTGCTCAGAACACCCTGCGCGTCACCACAGGAACCCGAGCCCCCGGCGCCACAGCCACGTTCGGCCTCAGCTCGCAGTCACCGGCCGCCGCCGACACCGCCGTGGTGACCGTGGAGTCATCGGCACCGAACCACGGACTGGAGCAGCGTGGTCTGACCTTCCAGGGCTTCCGCGCCACCTACTCGGCCAGCACCGGCCAGCTCCTGGATGCCTGTTGGGGGCAGCTGTGCCGCTCCTGACCACCACCGCCGTGACCGCCCCACCCATAGCCGAGGAGCCTTCCGTGCCTGACGGTCGCCCGCCCCTGCCCGGCCGACCCCGCCGGCGCCGAACCGCGACGATGGTCCTGTCCACCGTGCTCATGCTCGCAGCCGGCCTCGGAACAGCTGGTCCAGCCAATGCAGAAACGATTCCGCATGGTGGTCCGAATGCCACGGCCGCAGTCGGCCAGCAGGAGAAGGACCTGCGCACCGAGTGCGCCGCCCATCCGGAGGCGAAGACCCGCAAGGGCTGGGTCAAGAGCCGCTTCGAAACGTGCGTGCACCAGCCCGTCTACCTCAAGCTCATGGACAAGGAGCGCCGCCTGAGGGGCGAACTCTGGTTCGACCTGTGGATCCTCGGTTTCTCCTACGACGGATCCCGCCGTGTCGACTACACCAGCAGTATCGAGAACATCCGTACCAAGGCGGTTGCCGGCGAGAATCCGGCGACGTGGAAGATCGACCAGAACTTCAGCCACACGATCAACGCCTCGGCCAGCGGCCCCAACCCCCAGATGACCAAACCGGCCGTCACCACCCGCAGCGAGAACATCGCGCAGTGGACCACGAAACCCTTCTGGCAGCTCAACTACACCTCGCCCGACACCGGCAAACTCGACCCCGCCAACACCCAGGTCGTCACCGGGATGATCACCCTGGACATGCGGGTGTCCTCACCTACCGCGGTGCCCTGGACGGATCCCGTCATGGCCTACTCCAGCGTCCGCTTCGACTACGCCGGGCCGACCGCCGGCAAGCACAAGGGCACCGTCTTCACCGAAGCCCGCGTCGAACTCGTGATGAGCCTGAAAGACCCTGCCGTCGACCAGAGCGCCAGACACATCCTCGACGCCCAGCAGCTTCCCGAGCGCACCTTCCCCTCCTGGGCCGGTAAGACCGTGCCCGGAGCCACGGAACCTCTGCACCGCCTCATCGACAAGGAGGAGCAGAAGAAGAACCGCGCGAACGCGATCGCCACATGCAACGATGTCTGGGGCGACTACAGCGGGACGAAGCTCCAATGCGACGAGTACCCCTTCGCCTCGACGAAGGAAGGCGCCGCCGCCCCGGGTAAACGATTCTCCGCCCGGCTCATCGAGGGAACCGACAACGAGACAGGCGGCCGCCGCCTCAACGACATGTTCACCCTGAACCGCGTCCTCGACGGAGACGCGTTCTACGTGAAAATCACTCCCTGAGCAGTGACGGAGCCCCCGTGTCCCTCATCACCGAGTACACCACCACCGCCCGACCGGACCGCAGGACTGTGGAGGTCTACGACTCTGAGGCCTACCTTGGCGACGACGAGGCGTTGCAGCAGTCGAGGACCCAGGTAGTCGCCGGGAACGGCTATCACCTCTACCTGCACAGCCTTCAACCCGACATCGAAGTGCAGGTCACCATCAGGGTCTGGGATACCCCCCAGAAGCCCCTGGAAGACGCTGAGGGCACGGTCCCTGTCTCCCTGGAATCGGAGACGGGCCAACTTGTCGTCAACCAGCTCACCTTCGGGCCGGCGGGCATGATGGACCTGCCCCGACCCGGCGTCTACGACGGGCACGCGACATGGAGGGGACGAGAAGCCACGGCCTCCTACTACAACACGTGCCTCCAGCGCGCTGTCGATGAGCAATGGGGCGCGGAACAGATCGGAGCAGCCTGGAAACAGTGCTCCACGGCTGAGCAGTACACCCTCGACCTCTGGTTCGTAAGGGAATCCGAACCCGAGGACGAGGACGACGAATAGCCTTGGGGACTGCTCCCCCAGACACGAGATGGGGCCCGTGACTTCCATCCACCCGCGCGGAGGCACGGGCCCTTTCCCCAGGTCGCCTGCTATGCCCCACCGAGCCTGGGGGACAGCTCTTACGCCAGATCCGGCGCGGCGCCCGCATCCTGGCGAGCAGGGCCGCTGGATCGAGACGGACGCCCTAGCCCGCGAGGCAGTTCGCCTCGGCCAGAGCGCGCTCGGAGCCGGCCACGACGTCACCCGCGGTGCCCTGCTGGCGAGTGCCTGGCTGAAGGTGAAATCAGGCAACGCGCACGCGGACACACTGGCCCGTGCCGTCGTCATGGCCCTGGACGGTTCCACCCACGCCGCCTCCGCCCGCAACCTCCTCGTCACCGCCCTCCGCAAGAACGGCCAGTACGAGGAAGCCGAGCGAGTGGCCCGCGAAACACTCGTCATGCGCGAGGAGCAGCTGGGCCCTGAGTACCCGCACACCCTGCTCCTGCGGTCCGACCTCGCGCTCACCCTGTACGCCGCCGGCCGCACGACCGAAGCCCTTGCCTTGGCGGAGGAAAACCTGGCTGCCGGCGAGCGAGCCCTGGGGCCGCACGCCCCGTGCACGGCACGACTACGCAAAGCCCACGAGACGATCGCCGCCTGACCGGCTCTCGCCCGGCTCGCGTCATCGGTCCCGTGTCGGCCGGTCTGATCGAACGAACCGGCAGCCCGTTCGTCAGTCCAGTGGCAGACTCCCCCTATGGCCACCATCGACATAACGGGACTGGAACCTGCCGCCGTTGTTGCCGCCCTGTACAACCACGCCCGGCCAGTCGGGCTGGGCGTGGGGGTCGATGGCAGTGATGGACAGCTGAATGCTGCCGAGGTACGGCGGCTGCTCGATGAGGTTCCAACGATCTCTGTACGGCAGGCGCCGCCCTCGGACCTGCCGTATGCCGACATCTTCGGCAATCTGTTCATCAACTACCTTCAGGGGCGCCCGCTGTACGTCTCGATCACTGGCTCCATGCTGGACACCGACCGCTACGACCGGGATCACGGCGCCAGTGCCGCCGAGCGCATCGTGGACAACCTGAAGTGGGGGTGACGTATGGCCGCCTTTCCCGGGACCCGTCCGCTGACCGGTGACGCGGTCCAAATCACCACCGAGGCCGCCTCCGTGACGATCACTGGGCGCATCACGTCCCAAGGCGTCCTGCGCGACGGCTGCGGCCTGGTCGAACTCACGCTGCCCGACGCCGACCCGCAGCAGCGGCGCGACCTGGAGTGGAGCAAGCGGTACCAGTACAACCTCTACGTTGGCGGCGCCCTGCTCTATTCGTCTCCTGAGCTGGAGGTCCGGGAGACCCGGCGGGCGGGTGACGGGGCGCTGATCGTCAGCGGATCACCGTGACCCCTACGGCTGTGTCCGCCGACACGCGCCGGCGAAGGCTCACCGTCGGCCAGATCGCCTCCTCGCCCAGTTCCTTCATCTCGCCCAGGACCGCGACCGTGCGTCGGCCGCCGGCCATCGCGGACAGGGCGGAGAGGGCTACCGCCATCGATTCGGGGTTCGCGTTGAACGCGTCGTTGACGATCCGCAGGCCGTCGCGGCGGTCGAGGACTTCCATGCGTCCGGCGGTGAGGTTCCTGGCGGTCGAGAGCGCGGCGGCTACGTCGGTCCAGCGGGCCGGGTTCCGGCTTCGCCGGGGCCGAGAGGTCGCGCCGTCGAACAGTTGACTGCTTGCATCCGGCCAGGGATGGCCTGGGTCCGCCGGGGGTCTGGCCGTGGATCTGGGCGTGCCGTACCGTCCACGGCGTGGCGAGGACATTGCGGTTGGCGGTCGCGCAGAGCACGGTGCCGGAGGACCCCACTGAGCGAGGAGCGCTGCGGGCGGCCGGGGAGGAGATCCGGGCTCTGATGGTCGAGGCCGCCGGGGCAGGTGCGCGGCTGGTGCAGTTCCCCGAGGGGGCGATCGTCTACCCGAGCAAGCACGTGATGGCGGCCGGAGCGGCCGGCGAGCTGGTCCCGGCCGACTGGAGCCGTGCCGCGTGGGATGTCCTACTCAAGGAAGCGGAGTCGATCGCCACGCTGGCGGGGCAGCTCGGCCTGTGGACGGTGTTCGGGTCGATTCACCCGCTGACGCCGCCGCACCGGCCGCACAACAGCCTCTACATCGTCTCCGACCGCGGCCGGCTGGTCGCACGGTACGACAAGCGGTTCCTTTCGGACACCGAGGTCTCCTACCTGTACTCCCCCGGGCAGCAGCCGCTCGTCTTCGAGGTGGATGGCATCCGGTTCGGTTTCGCGCTGTGCATCGAGGCTAACTTCCCCGAGGTGTTCGCCGAGTACGAACGCCTGGACGTCGACTGCGTCCTGCTGTCGGTGATGGTCGACGACGCGCCCCGGGCCCGCGTCGCCCAGGCGTACGGAACGCTCTACAACTACTGGCTGGGCTACTCCGTCCCGGCGCAGTTCAGCGCTACGGTGCCGTCCGGGATCGTGGGGCCCGGGGGACGGTGGCTGGCGCGCTGCCCCGCAGACGGACGTCCAGCCCTGGCAGTCGCGGACATCGACCTCGACTCGCAGGAGAAGGCCATCGACGTCGCCCTTCGCTACGCCCGCCCATGGCGCCGCTTAGCTCGCGCTGGGCTCTACGACGAGCAGATCCCAGTCGGCGACGCCCGCAGCGACACCCGCACAACCTTCTGAGACCGCCCGGCCACTGGCGGCCAACCCAGATATCCAACGCCTTTTGCGCCGCTCCTTGGCAGAGGATCGCAGCCGGACGCAGGCAGGAAGCACTGGCGATGGCTGCGGAGGCTCTGACCGCCAGCGAGGAAGCCCTGGGTGAGCAGGCGCCTATGCAGCGTGCGCCTGCGCACGACGAAGGAACTGATCGCCGCATAGGCTGCGACCCGATGAATCAACGCGACTACGGAAGGGGCCGATGCGCCGCATCTCGGAGAATGGTGACGGTGCATCCGGTGGTCTTCCTGGGTATCCAGGCCATCTCCTTCCGCCCCGCCACATCACAGCTTCCCTAGGCCGGTGAAGCCTCAGCACCGTGCTGGCCGCCGCACGCCCGCCGGGCGGCATGCCGCGCTCCTCCCCCCGCCCTTCGCGCCGCCCAGCCCGCAGGGCTGGCAGGAGAGGACCGGGGACATCCTCATGGTCAACCCTATTCCGCAGAACGGGGCAGCTCTCCTCCACCGGCTGATCAAGAGGCTGCCTGAGCGGCACACTTCACCCTAGTCACAGGCTGGTGGGACACCGCGGAAGACTTCCCTCCGTACCCGACCGTGACTTACATGCCACGGACATACGACATGGGCACCCTTTACACCGTCCACAGGCTGCTGCTGGTGCCTTCCTTGGTGTAGGACGCCTTCCCCCTCGCCATCGTCGAAACCGCCCTGCACGACCTGCCGGCCGTCGGCTCGGCGCGCGGTGGGATCCCGGAAGCAATAGGCGACGAAGCCCGCTGCCCGCCCGTCGAGGAAGAGCAGCCCTGGATCGAGATGATCCAGGCTCTCGACGACGACCGCCTCCGCACGCTCGGTCGGCGGGACCGGCGGCGGGCACAGTAGTGCCTGTATCCGCTCCTGCCGAGACTCGCCGCCGAAGGGCTACTGCCCGGTGGTCCGCCTACCCGCCGGCGGTGATCGATGCGCGAACCTGCGCCCGCTCATCGGTCCACCAGGCCAGCAGGCGTTCCCCGGTGATCCACAGCTCGTCCGGGCCGTGGTCGTGCTTGTCGTAGTGCCACTGCAGCTGCCAGAAGTCGCTCGCGCGCTTCCACCACAGCCGGGCCTCCGCGTCTTCCAGAGCCGCGTCGTCCAAGGGCACCATGCCGCGGTAACCGGCCACGAAGGCGCCCACGCGCTCCAGGTCGAGCCGGCCCTCGGGCAGGGTGAACCACACCTGCGCCGTACGGACCACCTCCTCGGCGTAGGGCCTCACCCCGAGACGGTCCCAGTCCAGCACCGCCGCAACCTCGCCGCGGTCCCACAGGATGTTCAACGGCTGCAGGTCACCATGGGTCCAGCCCACCGGCCCCAGCGGCACCTCTGTCGCCGGGCGAGCCTCGGCGAACCGGGTGATCAGGTCCTTACGCCGGCGCAGAGCCTCACTGGTGAACTCGTCGAACGGCGTTCGGACCGACAGCGCGCTGATCGTGGCCAGGAACTGGTCGGCCTCGGCCACTGCCGCCTGCGGCGCCACCACCTTGGCCCGGGGCACCGCCCCAGGCTCCGGCAAGCCCGAGTCCGCCAGCGCCCGGTGCATCTCTCCGACCAGCGCGCCCAGAACCCGAACCTCGGCGGCCGTCAGGTCAAGGGCCCTCCGATGCGTCCCTTCGATCCACGGCAGCAGGCAGTACGTGTGGGCACCGATCGATGCCAGGACCTCACCCGATTCCGTGGGGCGGGGCGCGCACACCGGCAGCCCCGCCTCCGCGAGGGGCGTCAGGGTCTCCAGGCTCCGGCGTGCCTTCGCCGCTGGGACGTCCTGCAGCTGCTTCAGGGCGAACACCCCCGCATCGCTGGTCAGACGCCAGTTGCGGTTCATCATGCCGGCATCCAGGAACCTCAGCTCCTGCAGGCTCCCCAGACCAAAGGCTAAGGGCTTGCAGATCATTAACACGTTGTCTCGATCTTGCTTTCGGGATCGCTGCTCTGGGCGAGGACCCGAGCCTGGAGGGGCACGAGGGCAGCGGGTGGGGTGGTCGC